>NZ_JBBIAR010000009.1:0-185580 GCF_054185165.1 Bradyrhizobium sp. UFLA05-109
GAAGGCCGAAGACGATCGGCGACGCACCCGCTCGGGCCGGAGCGTACGCGGAGGACGCTGACGGGGAGACTTTCTTGTCTCGCGAGGAATGGGCGTAGCCCAGGGGAAGAAAGTCTCAACCGGCGGCGTTGCGGCTCAGACGATCGAGGCGCAGCCGGTCTTCGGCCAGATCAAGCCAACGAGGCGAGGTGCGTCCGAGCGCTGAACACAGACTGAAGTGGGAAAAAGACGTGGCAGACGTTGCTTTGCATCACAAGAAGGCCGCAGGTTTCGGCGCAGAGAAAGAAAGAGCGTGGAGGAAAGCGCGACATTGTTGCTAAGGAAAGCCCGCCACCGAGCCTCTCCCGTTGGCCGTTCATGGACGATCGAGTGGCGATATCGGTCTGACCTAACGCTACGATAGGCCGCCTGTCTCGAAGAGGCCTTCAACCCATCGCTATGCCGAGGCGAAAAGCACCCAAAGCGTAGGACCAAGCACTATTCCTCACGCGCCGAGCCATCAAAGCTGGCGGATTTCGGCCCGCCGCGTCCGTTCGTCGAATTGCGGTGGGGCGCCTTCATTCGGCGCGAAGAGGCGGTTGGTCAGCTGATCGCCATTAAACCGTGCTCGAGTATCGGTAGGTGGCGAGCTCGGCGCGGGGTATTGAAGCGGAGCACAAGGGGCGATCGAGGCCAATCACCAAGTCGCTGTCAAGTAGCTGTGATTCCGAGCAGCGCAGTCGCCATGGCGCCCATCTGAAAGCTTCCGCCCTGCGCAGCCGGACGGGTCGGCATGGTCGAGGACGGGTAAGGGGTAGCTATCGTATTGCGCGATTTGGGGCATTTCATACCCCAAATCGTGCATAAAATTTCAGTCTTCGCCAAACCTCCTCGGCCCCATAGTCACGAGGACCGAAGTTAGGTGGACTGACTGGGTTGCGACCACTGACCGCAACTGGCGATCACCTTTGTTCTTTCTGCGCGTGTTCTTTCTGCGCGGCAGACCGGACGCAAGGCAACCGAACAGATTGTGGTTCCCGGCCGCAATCCTTGCGCTTGGCTGAGACAATTTCTTTGGGTTGAAAGATAATCCCATTCTTCATCGGCATTGCGAGATTGGGCGCGATATTCGAGGTGCGAGATTTGCGCGGCGGTTTTACGGGGCGCCTGCATCCCACACCACGCCGGGGTCGGGGTCACGACGCAGGATCCGCGCTCGATCAGGCGTATCGATGGTTAAATTACCGCCCGCCGCGCGCGACACGCAAGTACAGAGCTTGCTGTTCGCCGCCCGCTCTTCACTGCTGAAGAACACGTCACGATGATCGACCTCGGCAGACGCCTCCATGATCGGCAGCACGCAAAGGCCGCATTCTCCCCGCCGGCAACCGAAGATCATGTCGACGCCGGCATCTTCAAGCGCCTCCAGCATGGAGCGGTTGGCTGGGACGTCGATTTCCAGACCCAACCTGGGAATCCTGATCTTGAACGGCGCGTCCGCAATGTTGCCGGCATTGCCGAACGTCTCATAGCGGAGATGCGGCGCTGGCCTGCCCGCCTCACGCCACAAGCGCTTGGCGGCGTCCAACATGCCGAACGGGCCACACACATAGAGCTCGCCGCGCGGATCCAGCTGCGCGATCGCGCCGGCGATATCGATGCGCTGTCCTTCTTCACTGACGACGAGCTGGAGCCGTTCGCCGATGTAGCGGGCAAGCTCGTCCGCGAACGCCAGGTCCCAGCGGCTGCGCGCGGCATAGAGCAGGCGAAATTTCGCGTCCGCTTGCTTCAGCGCCAGCGCCATTGTGTAGATCGGCGTGATGCCGATGCCGCCGGCCAGCAGCAAATAGTCCGGCCGGCCGTAGCTCAGTTCGAAGCCGTTTTGCGGCTCGCTGATCGTGAGCCGTTCGCCTGCCTTGAGGCGCCACATGCCGACAGACCCGCCACGGCTGGCAGCGAGCCGCTTGACGGCGATGCGATAGAGCCCGTCCGCACAAGGTCCCACCAGGGAATAGCTACGCAGCTGCGGTCGCCCGTCGATCGGCACGACGATATCGATGTGACTGCCAGGTGTTGCCTTGATCAACGGCCGATCCGGCTCGATCTCGAAAAGACGGACGTCGGGCGTAAGATCGCGCGTGGCGCAAAGGCGTGCACTGATCCGTTCCATCGGCTTGGCCATGATTTTTCGCTCACTCGGCCGCAACGTCTTCGATCACGCCGTCCTGTTCGCCGGCCATCATCCGGTCGATCAGCCGCCGTGCCCAGAGCGCGCCCGCATCGATGTTGAGATCGTAGAAGGGCGAACGCGGGTTCTTGTCGATGGCGGCCTGCTGCGCCTCCAAGATCCTGTGATCCTGATCGTAGACGCCCGCCCCGCCATTGACGTGGGCGAGCTGGAGCTCTTTCGTCAGTTCCACATCATCCTTCCGATAATTTCGGACGAAGTTCCAGAAATAGTGGCAGGTCGTCTCGGTTTCGGGCGTGATCGCCGCCAAGAACGCGCCGTTGACGCCGTGCGAGCGATCGCCTTGCGGCGCGCCCGTATTTGTCAGCGCCACGCCGACGTCGCCGACCACGACCGACGGTGCCTGGAACGTTACAATCTGCCAACGGTCGACACGGCCCGGCTGTCCAAGCTGCCGGCCCCAGAACGGGGGCGGCTCGATGTCGATCATCCAGCGCGTCATCGTCGCCGTGTTGTCGGTGTGGGTCACATCGAAGGGCGCAGCCGTAATCGCCTCGTCACCGATGCTGCCGGCGTGCACGTAGGTCTCGTGCGTGAGGTCCATCAGGTTGTCGACCACCAGGCGATAGTCGCATTTCAACCGATAGAACGTGCCACCCTCGCCAACCCATTGTGTGCCACCATTCCAGTGAAAATCCGGAATTTTGTCGGGGTCTGCCAGCGCTGGATCGCCGGGCCATAGCCAGACCAGGCGATGTCGCTCGGCGACCGGATAGGCGCGCACGCAGGCTGACGGATTGATGGTCTTCTGTGCAGGCATGTAGGAACAGCGGCCGGCCGAATTGAAGACCAGCCCGTGATAGCCGCACATGACATCGTCACCCTTGAGATGTCCGAGCGACAACGGGAGCAGCCGGTGCCAGCAGGCGTCCTCCAGCGCTGTGATGGCGCCATCCGTGCGGCGGTAAAGCACGACGTTCTTGCCGCAGATGGTGCGGGCGGAAAGCTCGCGGGCGATCTCATGACACCACGCAGCCGCGTACCAGGCATTGAGCGGAAAGGGTTTGGGTACATTCATGGGCCAGCTATCTCCATGGTTCGGTCGATGGTCGCGGGCTTGCCCTCTTAAGTCCCACTTTCGAGCAGATTGCGTTGGCAATAGTTGTCGGACAATCGGACAGAGTTGATATTCCTTATCTACTCTTTCGATATCGCATCGGGTTTCCGCCGGGAGAGTCTTGAGGAGATGGCAAAAGATTGGGATCCATTCGCGATTGATTTTGCCGCGATCCGTACCTTGCGCCTGGTATCGGAACTGGGTTCGTTCTCGAAGGCCGCCGAGGCGCTCGGCACCAATCAATCGACGATCAGCTACACCATGGATCGGCTACGCGCGGCGTTCCGCGACAAGCTGTTCGTGCGCCAGCGCGGCGGCATCGCGCCAACGCCCCGATGCATCGAGATCGTCGAATGTGCCAGCCGCCTGCTCGAAGATTTTGAAGGCCTAATGCAGCCGACGGATTTCGATCCCGCAAGCGCGTCCGGGCGGGTGACAATCGCCTGCAACTATTACGAACGCTCGATCATTTTGCCGCGTACCATCGCCGAGATTAGGCGCCGGGCGCCGCGCCTGGTGCTGGAGATCAAGACGGCGCGCGCCAAAGGTATCGCGTATCTCAAACGCGGCGAAGCCGATCTTCTCGTCGGCCCATACGACGTGCATGAGGACAGCTTCTATCATCGTCATCTGCTGGATGACCACTATGTGTGCGTCATGCACCGCAACCATCTGCTCGCCGCTAGGCGGCTCCGTATCGACGACTATGTCAAGGCGAGCCACGCCGTCGTCACCTATGGCGGAACCTGGCGATCAGGTTATCTCAGAGGACTCGACGAACGCGGCCTCTCGCTCAACCAGGTGGTCACAGTGCCGAGCATTTCCGATCTCACCCATATTCTCCCCGGCACAGATCTGATTTCGACGGTGCCAAGCCGCATCGCTTCGAACATCGCCAAATCCGTCGTGGCCACGTCGTGTCCTTTCCCGGAGCCGTTTCAAGTCGGGATGACCTGGACGTCCCGGACGCATCATTCCGCCGCCCACCGGTGGCTGCGGCAACTGATGGCCCGAATTGCCGGCGCTCTGCCGTACAATGCCCCTCCAGCCGCGCCGTCCGGGCCCAGCCGCAGCGGTGCCAATGCAAGAGCTTGAATTGCCTGCCCGCGGGCACATGGGTCTCTCCGCTCCCTTCGCATTTGGCACCGACCTTGTCTCCTCTATTCTGACTAAGCCGCCGACTTGCCCACGGCCTGCACGACCAAGTCAGTCCCGGCAGTCCGTCAGACCAGGCGGCTTCGCAAGTTCCAATCGGACGCGTTCTGTTCGTCCCGCCGCGGATTGAAACGAGAGAAACCGACGTGGAGTTGACCCCGTTAGACCGGACACTCGGCTGGTTTGAGTGATGCAATGTACTCCCGCGGCGAGCGGTAGCCCAGCCGGGAATGCGGGTGTTCTGAGTTGTAATCCTCCATCCAGTTGTCGATCCGCAGCAGCGCGGTGCGAGCGTCGGGGATCGGGTTCACACGAACATAGTCGCGCTTGAAGGTCTTCACGAACGCCTCGGCCATGCCGTTGCTCTCGGGGCTTTCGACCGGCGTGAAGCAAGGCTCGAGGTTCAGGGCCGCGGCAATCTCAAGAGTGCGATAGGCAGCGAAGATGGAGCCATTGTCGGTCAGCCATTGCACCTTGCGTGGAGCGCGCATGTCGCCAAACCGCTGCTCGACACAGTGGACCATCATGTCCCGGATCATCTCGCCGGAGATCCCAGCCGTTGTGGCCACCCAGCTGATGACCTCGCGGTCATGGCTGTCCAGGGCAAAGGCAACCCGCACGATCTCGCCGTTCCAGCAGGTGAACTCCAGCGCGTCCGAACACCAACGCACGTTGGAGTGGCTTGTCATGATCGTTCCATCATGGGCCCGCGGGATGCGGCGCCCTGTATGCCGGGCCAGCAACAAGCCGCCCTTCTTCATCAGCCGGTAGACGCGCTTGGCGTTGACGGGATCGTGGCCGGCGGATCGCCGCGCGCGCTTGAGGAGCGCGGCGATCCGCCGGTATCCATAGCTCGGCCGGCTATCCACCAGGCGCCGGATATCAGACATGAGCTCCACATCCCCGGCGCGGATCTGGGGACCGCGCTTCGGACGCTTGCCGTCAACTCGCTCAACCAGGTTGGAGCGGGCCACCCCGAGGGTCTCTGCGATCCGTTTCACGGGGTATCCTCCGGCGCTTGCGATCGCGACAGCAAGGTCGGTTTTTTTACCCGCGCAAGGTCAAGAGCCTCCTTGAGGATCTCGACCTCCAGGGTCTTGCGGCCGAGCATGCGTTCGAGGTCTCGAACCCGTTGCTCCAGCCGCCGGACCTCGGATGCGGCGACCACATCCTCATCCGCCCGCACTGCTTCCTTGCCCCCTTCGCTCATCAGCCGCCTCCATCGGAAGACCAGGCTCGGGGAGAGCCCATGGCGACGGGCAACATAGCTGATCGACATGCCCGGTTGCAGCGTCTCGTTAACGACCAGGAGCTTCTGCTCCGTCGTGAACCGTCGCCGGCGGGCAACGCCGGTGATGACTTCCACCTTTGAAAACGTCTCGGACATAGGCGTATGCCTAGGACTAGGCCTAGCTCCTCCGGCTAACGCCGGTGTCCGGTCAAAACGGGGAGCAGTTCACGACGTTCCTCCCGTGCCTTACTGCCCGCTTCAAAGAACGTTGCTTCCATGCGGATCGAGCGGGCGCACTAAGCTTACTCCTTTCTTGCCCGGTCACCACGAAACGCGCGTGTGGCTTTCGCCGTCTTCGTCATCAAACATGTTCAGGCAATCGAGGGAGCGGGTTACACGAGTCTACCAAATATGATGTTTTTGTTAGATTTGACGTGAGGCTTTCCTGCGCTTAAGCACCGGACGTTTTCGACAGGGGGCCAACATGCGCTCGGCAAATGATAAATTGTATCGTGGCTGCGGAGACGACGAACAAATCGAGCGCGGCATGAACTCCTTTTTCCGTCGGCTGCTCGCGGATTACGTGGAGTATCATCGCGATCCCTGGAATTGCGCGATGCACGTCATCAGCATCCTGTTCTTATTCCTGGCTGCCAGTCTTCCGCTCAGTCTGTGGGCTATCACACTATTCGGGCTTCAGATCAGCGTGGCGACCATCGCGCTTGCACCTATGCTGATCCTTTGGCTCGTGCTCGACTTCGAGCTTGGCGCCGCGATTCTTGGCGCTGTGATCGCATTGCTTGTAGCCGCGGCCGTGATCCTCAACCATGTGACGACCCTCGGTATGTGGTCGCTCACTGCCGTCCTGACTGTGCTCGGCGTTGCATCGCTGGTCATAGGGCACTTGGTGTTTGAGCGCCGTCGACCGGCAGTGGTCGACAATCCTGCCCATCTGTTGGTCGGACCCATGTTTGTCATGGCGAAGTTGGTTGTCGCGCTCGGCTTTCGGCACGATCTCGGCGCCATCATCGGGAATCGCCGCGACCCGTCTTTCCGGTGACCATGCTTTTCTTGTTGCCGCCCCTCCGCGAGGCGCCATTGAAGATTTCGGCTATGCGCCCGTCGATCAAGGTGGGGACCGACCTCTAAAGCGCGATGAGTTTCGGATGAATCGTCATCGCGCTTTGGCGCATGATCTTTCCGGAAAACCGCCTCACACTTGTCAGGATCATGCTTGAGCTGCCTGACGGAGGAGTGAACACCTCGTTGACTCTAGTTTCTGGTGAGTTCCGCGCATGAATTCGATGGTACCGGAAGATCGAGACGCTCATCTCTGAAGATTCACTCGTCTCTCATCATCTTGGACGGCTAAGAGCGACGTCGTTGTCGTGATCCGCTGCAACATAATTCGCCCCTCTCACTTTCCGTCCGCTGGCGTCAAAGAACGCCCCGCCCGAGTAGATCGGGCGGGGCGTAGGCGGGGCGAGGCTTACTCGCCGGACTTGCGCGGCCGCGACCAGAGCAGCGTGTAGCCTTCGCCACCTTCGTCGTCGAACAGGTTGGCGTAGATCGGCGCGTTGAACGAGGGGTCATCGAGCTTGAGCGAGAGGTAGTCGCGACCTTCCTCAGAGCGCTTGGACCAGGCCGCCCCAATCTCTGCCCGGCCCACATAGACGCGGTGGCTGGGAGCGTTTTCGTTGGTGCGGTTGGCCTCGGCGACGATGCGGACGCCCCTGGCCTGCAGGCTCAGCGTGACGATCTCGCCCTGGAAATCGGAGCCGACCTTCTTGAAAGAACCGATGCTAGCCATTGTCACTTCTCCTTGGTTTGTTTCGAGCCCCGCGACCACCGCGGCCTCGATGGCGATCTGAAGGCCGAAGACGATCGGCGACGCACCCGCTCGGGCCGGAGCGTACGCGGAGGACGCTGACGGGGAGACTTTCTTGCCTCGCGAGGAATGGGCGTAGCCCAGGGGAAGAAAGTCTCAACCGACGGCGTTGCGGTCAGACGATCGAGGCGCAGCCGGTCTTCGGCCAGATCAAGCCAACGAGGCGAGGTGCGTCCGAGCGCTGAACACAGACTGAAGTGGGAAAAGACGTGGCAGACCTCGCTTTGCATCACAAGAAGGCCGCAGGTTTCGGCGCAGAGAAAGAAAGAGCGTGCGGGAAAAGGCGACATTGCCGCTAGGTAAAAAGCCGCAACCAAGCCCCTTCCACTGGCCCGTGACAGGGCCGAATGAGCCGGCACGTCCGATTGATCCTTTACGAAGTCCGCCCTCTCCCGAAGAGTTCCTCTAATGAGGCCTAGATACCTCCGACCGAGGAAGAGCAACCCAGACGAAGCTGGCCAGGAACGATTCCTCAGGCGTCGCGGACGAGAGAGCCGGTTGACGCAGAATTGGTCAACGTGCCCGGCGCCGCCTCTGGCTCGGTCAAGACAGTGATCTGCGTCCAGGCCTTCCCGGCGATGAAGATTGCGCCGACGCATGAGAAGACCTCACGCCAGAACGGCGAGGATACGCCGATCTGCGATAAGGCGAGCATCACATGGTATCCAGCAATTCCTGCCGGAATGGCAAAAACCGCGCCAATCATGCCGCGCAAGATGATCGGCCGCGCCATCGAATGGGCGAATTGACCAATAGCGAGCATCGAGGCGGCACTGATGATGGCGACAATGAACGCGCCAGTCACCCCGGCGCCGCGTTCCAATGCCATTGCCGCGGCGCTGACCGCAACAAAGAATGGGAGGGCATAGACTGCGAGAGCAAAGGTCAGCCAGAATAAGAGGCCGAGCCCAACGAGATTGAGGGCAAGTCCAAGGGCAAGCACGGTGGTGGTTCCCGCTCAAAAGATGTAGGGACTGCGCCTTCCACCACCACCACGGCGCGACTTATTGTATAGAACCAAAACGTGATCAAATCGCGGCGCAAACTCCCGCATCATATGGAGATGCAGTTTTGCAGCGATTCAGGTCTCAAGGACAATTCGACCGCTGCGTCCGATTTTTGTTGGAATCGACCAAAACGTCCCTTGCGAGCGGTCCTTCACACTTCCAATCTGGATCGCGTTAGCCCGATAGCTTTTGCGGAGTTAGGAACTCGTTTCACCCTCCGCAATTGGCGCTACTCGCAAAATGCGTCTGGCACGACATCAACATTTTGGCGAGCTCGAACGCTGGACAGAAATGAAAGGTCTCGTACGAATGGATCTTCGGCCCATCGACGATTGACCTGAGACCCAAGGCAGCTCTGCATTCACCTGCAGCGCCAGCTTGGCTGGCGTGTCAAACACGACAAGGTGGTTCAAACGGCCGAGCGACGATGGCAAGGCGCTGCTCGCCATTTGTTATTCTGCGAGCCGAACACGACAAAGCACTCGATCGAAATCGCGCTATGATCGTGCCTCGTTCTTGCGCCCGAGGGATGCCGGTCTCGCGACAGCGCCCTTGGGCTCCTTGGCGACGGTATCAAAGGCACAATGGCATCGCTGCGCAGATCAAAGACGAGATGGACTTGTCAGACCGCCAGTTGGACCCGACTCCAGATTCCTTCCGTCACTCATATCGTGTGATGAGCGAGGAGCGTGAGGGAGCCACATTCCTCAACTCAGTGTGGATGCCCCTCGCCTCGGCCGATGAACTCCAACACCGTCTCGGCCTTATTGATCTCATGTGAGATACGCTCCAGTACCCGGATGGTAGAGGCCCGCGTCGGGATGAGACCCGCTCTTTCGTACGCAAGCTCCAAATGGTGCATCACCTGTTCGTGGGTAGGAGCGGCCCGGCTCTGCAGCGCGCTGATTGTCAATGATGCGAGCATGTGCTCGACCACGCTTTTTTCGGCCCGGCTCAATACTGCTTGCCTCTCTGATCGTTCTCGACTTTTTGAGATCGATTATCGGCAAAAGTGTGTGCGTTCCGAACCATCGGCGCGCCAGTTGGCGCGTACGTTGTGGATCGGCAACGCGCATGATGCAGAGGATTTCGCCGAAGGCCCCGACATCCTCGGGCGACGAAGTGCCGCATCGGAAAGCAACTGGCAAAGATCAGGCCAAGGCATCCGTCCAAGGCGTTGGTCCAAAGCACCCGTCCAACGCATGCGTCTTGGCTCGAAGCCGAGTCGCTCGAGGATTCAGCCGCGACAGAGGAGAACGATCAGAAATCGTGACACGAATCCGAGTCTTGGTCGGTTCTGTACACGTCGCGCCCTTCTGCGTACTGGGC
The DNA here is from genome assembly GCF_054185165.1 of Bradyrhizobium sp. UFLA05-109. Lineage (NCBI taxonomy): Bacteria > Pseudomonadati > Pseudomonadota > Alphaproteobacteria > Hyphomicrobiales > Nitrobacteraceae > Bradyrhizobium > Bradyrhizobium sp. UFLA05-109. Next base: position 9,895 of record NZ_JBBIAR010000009.1, read on the forward strand.
TAGCTTGTCGTATTCCTCGGCGACTTTCAGGAGCCTGTCTCTGGGTTTGCCAGGTTCGAGCTCATCCGCTTTGATTCGCGTGGCCTGCGCACGACGGCGCCAGAGGTGTGGATCGTAGATTGGTCTGTATGGTGACATGCAGATGAAGATGCATATCGCAGATCAAGAAAATGCGACGGCCGACCTCCGTATCAGTACGTAGGTTGCGATTCGTAGTGACCAGAACTCACCCCTCTTGAATGCCAGCGGCAACGAACGAGCACGCGTTCTCGCACGACTTGGCACTCGGCTTCCGCAACGTCATGATGGCGAGCGCGATGAGGTGATACGGGAGACAATATGTCGCGAGCACACGTGGCTGCACCGGCGGATCACCGGTAACAAACATCGGCGATGCCGCCTCGTCGCAATTGGCCCGCCTGTCAGAATCCGAAAGAACCGCTTTCGTGGTGCCGGCCAACAGCTTTGCCGACTACGCGCCCGAGTCAGATCCGACGATCAGGTCGGCCTGGCTTGCTCTCGCAAGCTCGCGGCCGCTGCTCGCCTTGGCCGGATGGTCGCAGCTGCCTATCCGTTTTCCCATTCGGCCCCGCAGAGCGCTCGCATCTCGGCATAGGCACGGCGGATCATCGCGAACTTGATCAGACGGTCCACGATTGCGCAGGCTGCAAGCGCAAATAGGCCGGCCAGACAATCGTTCGTCCAACTCCAGTAGACATTCGAGGCTATTACCGGGAAAAACGCGACCAGCATCGCGCCCTTGCGGATCCATCGCATTTCTTAGAAATCGCTAGCCCGAGCGCGCACCAAAAGCTGCCCATCCGACCAAATCAATAGCACAAGACGTCGCATAAGTTCTTGGCTCGCCTACATCGGCAGCTGCAGGAACTTAATGTAGAAGGCCGAGCGCGCGAGGAAAACATGCGCCGAGTTGGACTTCATGTCCGAGAAAACATTGGGTGGCGGCCGGCCAAAGATTCGCATTTGTCATAGCGGCGCCTTCTGGGTATGTGTTGCTTGGCCTGTGTTACTTTTCTGCAATGAGCGTTGAGATGGAAAACTGTGTAATTGTGCGTGCTTATGGAAGAGTACTGGATCAGTTGCGCGAGGAGGCTTCCCGCGTTTCGCGAGGATACAAGGCGGACTGGTCGATCGAGCGTGGTGACAAAGGGGTACGCTTCTGCTTCGAGAACGCCGAAGCGAAAAAGGCGTTTGCGTCCATCTGCGAAAACCTCGCTATTTCGTACACGGAAGCTTAGACAGGCGCTTCAAATCAAAGGCCGACTGGAAGATACCTGATAGATACCGCCGAGATGACTTGGCGCCCGCTATGCGCGCGCCAGCGCATTTCGGTACGACAACGACCGAAGGAGCGCACCTTCCGGGTCACTGTTCGCGTGAATCGTGGAACTCCAAGGAAGCGAACAGGGAAGCGGACAAGGAAGCGAACAAGGAACGAAGAGGAACGGGCCGCCGGCTCGGTGTCTCGATGCACCATCGAATCCTGCGACATCGATTCTTTCAACGTGCCGCGCCCTAGCTTTCAGCGTCAGTCAGAACGGCGCTCACGCGCCGTCCTTGCCAAACTTCCAGACCGGGATACCGAGCTTCTTCGCCTTGTCGGCGAGGTTGTCCTGGATGCCTGTGCCCGGAAAGTGCATGACTCCGATCGGCATGACGTCGAGCATCGCGTCGTTGCGCTTGAACGGTGCGGCCTTCGCATGTTTTGTCCAGTCCGGTTTGAAAGCAATCTGCGGCACCTTGCGATGGCTGGCCCATTTTGCAGCGATCAATTCGGCGCCTTTCGGTGAGCCGCCGTGCAGGAGAACCATATCGGGATGTTTTGCGTGGACCTTGTCGAGGCGATCCCAGACGAGCGAAACGTCGTTGAATTCGAGGCCACCGGTAAGTGCGACCTTTGGCCCAGCTGGGAGCAATATTTCGGTTTCGGCCCTACGCCTGGCAGCGAGAAAATCGCGGCTGTCGATCATCGCGGCGGTGAGGGTACGATGGTTGACGACTGACCCGGAGCGCGGCCGCCAAGGCGAACCGGTGTGGACTTCGAAGTGTTCGGCAGCCTGGTCGCGAAAGAGCTCCATGACGCTGCGGCGTTCGATGAGCGTAATGCCCTGGGCAATGAGCCGTTCGAGCTCGACGGATCGCACCTCCGAGCCATTCTGCTCGCGTTGGCTCTCCTGCTGCGCCTGCTCGTTGGCGTCGAGTTCGCGTTCAATGCGGTCCGCCGCGCGATGGAAGAGACTGACGGTCGACCAGAGCAAGTCCTTAAGGTCAGGTTCCAGGCGCGTGTCATTCAGCGTCGCGACGAGAGCATCGAAGATATCGGCGACGGCGCCGGTGATCATCTTGGTTTCGGGAAGCGGCCGTGGATCGGGCTCGTCCTGCAAGGGACGGAAACCGAAGAGCTGAAGTTCGGCGAGAACGTGATCGGTCGGGGACGAAGCATGGAGCGGCTCGAATTGAGGGTCGTCGTGGTCGGTGGCCATGGGTAAGGTCCTTTGCGGGATCGGCCGCGCCCATCGCGGCCTTCGTGGCGATCACCTGACGGCGGGCGGAACGGACCAGAACCCGAAGCAAAGCGGAGGGCCGAAGCAGAGCGGAGGATGGCAGAGGTACAGCTATTTTGATTCGCGATGCAAAGGCGCGGGAAACGCGCCGGCGGAAAATAGCTGTGCCTCTGCCATTGCCGGCCCGTACCGCTTGCCGTTCGATCGCCTTCTAGAAGGCAAGGGGCGCAGCTTTATCCGAAAGGGCGATCTCACAGGGACCGATCATCACGAGCATCGCAAGGCCATCCGCATTGAACGTCCTCGAAACGCCACCGGACGCATGAATCGCGCAAAGCCTTTCATCTTGGAGCCGATCTCACAGATCAGCTCTCGTAGAGGGCGCTCAGTTGATAGCGGCATCAACATGGTGCACGAAGCGCGAAGGTCGCGAAAGGACGCAATCTGACACTGACTATAAGACTTGTCAGATTCCAGAAAGCTGCACCCACTAATCGACAAAGTGAGAAAATAAGAAGTCCGCAAGGCTGTATCGAACGGAGATACGGAATGGATCGAATTTCTGACACACTCAACGCGCCAGCGTCGATTCCAGGTGGGGCCATACATGCCACTCAGCAACATGAACCGATGGACGAGGCGGTCTTGGACCAGGACCTGAGCGGGCCATCACAGGGACGCGAGCCTCAAGGCGATACGGGTCCTGCCGGTCTCGATGTCTCGGTCCAGCCGGAGGTCAACCTCAATGCGGCAGCCCAGCAATCAGACATGAAGCTTGTCGTCTTGTCGAACCGCGTTTCGCCCTTCGACCCTACGAAACCCCGGGCCGGCGGGCTTGCCGCGGCCCTTGAGCCCGTCGTGGAACGTTCCGGCGCGATCTGGATGGGCTCCTCGGACGAGCGCAGCGATGGGACTGAGCGGCCCCTGCGCCTCGCGAAGATTGGCGAAGGCTATGTGGCGAGGCTGGATCTGCCGGCCGAGCCCTATCGTGGCTATTATCGAGGCTTTTCGAATTCGATGCTATGGCCGGTGCTCCACTCCCTCGCCGACCGCATCTCGGGTTCGGAAGGTGACTACGAAAGCTATCGCGCGATCAACGACCAATTCGCGCACGCGGCGTTCGACTTGCGCGATCGGGACGCATTCTGGGTGCATGATTATCATTTAATTCCGCTCGGGGCTGATCTGCATCGCCTCGGCGTCGAGCGGCCGACCGGCTTCTTCCTACATACGCCATGGCCGACGCCGGACATGATCGAACGGGTGCCCAACCATATTGAACTGTTGAAATCGATGCTGGAGTACAATCTGATCGGCTTTCAGACAAACCGGGACGTGAACAACTTCCTTGCCTGTCTGAAGTCACATCTCGGGCTCGAGAGCAAGGATGGCGTTGTGCGCTCGGAGCACGGCCAATCGCGATGTCAAAAGTTTCCAATCAGTATCGATCCGAGGCAGTTCGCAGAAAATCTTGCTGCAGAGCTTCCTGCCGAGGAGGAAGAAAAAATCTCATCTTTGCTGGAGGAGCTCAAGGGCCCCAAGCTTGCGATCGGCGTCGACCGGCTCGAGTATACCAAGGGTATCGACAAGAAGGTCGAAGCTTTCAATCAGGTGTTTGCGGCCGATCCAGGCAGCATCTCGCTCTTGCAGATCGCGCCCCTCTCACGCGCCGATATCGAAGCGTATCAGGAGTATGGGGAAGATGTTAAGAACGCGATTGATCGGGTCAATGCTGAGCATGGCACCGACAAGTGGAAGCCGATCCACTACGAAAACGTTCCTTTCAGCCAGGCCGCACTCGCGCGTCTTTACCGTACCGCGCACATTGGGGTCGTGACGCCGCTGGCTGACGGCATGAATCTGGTGGCGAAAGAATATGTTGCCGCACAGGATCCGAACGATCCCGGCGTTCTGATTTTATCGAAGTTTGCCGGTGCGGCTGAAGATTTCAATGAGGATGAAGCACTGCTGGTAGATCCGAACCGCCCGGAAGAGATCGCAGCCGCGATATTCAAGGCGGCCGAGATGCCGCGCGATGAGCGTATCAAGCGCTGGCGGTCGATGATGGACAAACTTGAAGCCTATACAATCCACGATTGGGCGGCGGACTACCTTGAGAAGCTGGACAACAGCCGGGTCACCCTGCCGGCCGATCACTTCCAACATCTCGGCCTAGGCTGGACCAACGAGAGCCAAATGCCTCTGTTCGCGAACTATTCCGAGGCGGCGGCCACCTACACGGAGGCGGATCCCGCCGATGTCGCGTTGAAGGAGGCCGCCTATGCCAATTTGGAGACGGCCTTTGACGCGTTAGCCGGCCCGCTTGCGCACACGCAGGATAGACTTTTTGTGCTGCCGACGAATGGTGCAAACCAATGAGAAGCGCGTTCGAACGATCGATCGAGCAATAGGATCGTCCTTCGTCAAAACTGAAATCCCTCAGCACGACAGCTGCATTTTTGCCTGAGATGGGCTTTGCCATCGATGCGTGGAATGGCGCTGACGTCCGCCGCCAAAATGGGAGGAGTTACAAGCGCCAGCAATAGGATCACAAAAGCGCGATGTGTCATTCTGCGGCCAATGACGAGACTGTCGCCTGGGACCAGGCGTGCGCCCGGAGCGCATCGCCTCACTGAAAATGGCACCCGCAGGAGCGTGAGCATAGCGACGCCGCAGGCGGCACGCGGGACCGAGTGCCGCGAGGAGACCGGTTAAAAGGGCACCCGGGACAGGGGCAGTGAAAAGCGACGCCGGCATGCTTCATGGCGGCGGGCCCCTTTCCCGAGTGCCCCCGGCGAGGAGCTCAGTATATCTTACGCGAGGGATTGCTACCCGAAAGGGCCGAGACCCAAGGCTCGGTGACCGCAGCGAGTAAAGCCCGGGCCGCCATCGGCGGACGCTCCCACAAGCTAGACGCCACTGCACATTTCTTACAAGGCGGCGATTTTGTAAGAGAAACTCTACAAATATCTTACAGACGCTCCGCCCTCGAACAATCCCAGGCGTACCGAAGCATCCAGTCGCGGCATCGTTGAAACCCGCGCACTGCGCAGACTTATGAGCTGGACACCCCTTCGGACACACCGGGATCAGGCGGTGTCCAACAGACGTACCTGGTCGCATCGTCTGTGCTTCCAGCGATTGGCTTATTGCGACAGATCTCGAAGGCTTGACAAGCCAGCATTAGCCGACGTGAGCATCGACCGGAGGGCACCTGCGCAACGCTAACCATTGGCTTTGAGGCTCACCAGCGGCAGCGCGGTCACTCGTGGAGCCCGGATTCAACCGGTCTCGACTGCGATCGGAGGAATGAGCAGGCGGCGTCCTGAGGAGTGAATCGGAGCTGCAAGGCCGAGCGCAATTCACCGAGATCGAACGTTCGCAGATCCTCGTTGAAGTCTGAAAGCCGACGCGAACGCAATCGCCCCGACGGCTCGACCTCAGCATGACCAGTCCGCGAGCAACCGCTCTCGACTGCAGCCAGAACTACGAAGCGCGGGGCCCCGCCGGAACCGAAACATCGGCAACGCAAAAGCGAAAATCGATCCGGGGCCGAAGGTGGCGCGCGGAATCCGCGTTGCCCCCCGATCAAGTGATGGACACCGACCACGGATGAACGATCTGCGCCTGTTCCCGGCACAGAAATTGCTGTCTTGATAGCGTGCTGGTCTACGCGATGTAAGGAAATCGACAATGTCGTTCGTATCGAGCGTCAAACAATGTCGCATTCTATTTGAAAACGGTGGGTTCGGTCTCCGCCCTGGGGTCAGGTTCGGGTTGCACTGCCAAAGGAACGCTTCATTCGCTGGTCACGCTCGGATTTGGACGAACGCGAAAGACGGATGAGCTGACCACAATAGGCAGGACGTGCTCGGGCTGCCCAGCCGCACCCCGCGATCTCGACAATAAGATATGGCGCAGGCTTTCGTGAAGTATGGGCCCGTGCACCCGACACGAAGGAGACCAGATGACTCAGCCGACGGTTACGGACGTAAATCTCCATGACTTACAGATCACGGATGCGGTCATTGGAAAATGCCAGCAACTGGTGAGGGAGGTGACGATTCCTTATCAGTGGGAGGCGCTGAACGATCGTATTCCCGAACTTCCACCGAGCCATGCGATAGAAAACTTCCGGATCGCGGCCAACCAAGCCAAGGGCGAATTCTACGGCACGGTTTTTCAGGACAGTGATGTGGCGAAATGGCTGGAAGCGGTCGCCTGGTCGCTATGCCAAACGCCCAATCCAGAACTGGAGAAAACCGCTGATGACCTGATTGAATTGATTGCGGCCGCCCAGTGCGGCGACGGCTATCTCAACACTTATTTCACGGTAAAGGCGCCCGGACAGCGCTGGAGCAACTTAAGCGAATGCCACGAGCTTTACTGCGCCGGCCACTTGATTGAAGCGGCCATCGCCTTCTTTCGGGCCACTGGCAAACGGCGCCTGCTGGAAGTCGTTTGCACGTTAGCTGACCGCATCGCCGTGGTTTTTGGCCCGGAGGGCCATCAGATACAAGGCTATGATGGCCATCCGGAAATCGAACTTGCATTGACGCGCCTCTACGAAGTGACGGAGGAGCGCCGATATCTCACACTCGCGAACTATTTCGTGGAGCAACGCGGCACTGAGCCGCACTTCTATGACATAGAATATGAGAAGCGATCCGGTCACCGCCAATCACACGGCACGCCCCGGGTGGTCAAGGATAAGGCCTATAGCCAGGCGCACCTGCCCGTCTCGGAGCAGCGGACGGCAACAGGTCACGCGGTTCGGTTTGTCTACCTCATGACCGGGGTTGCCCATCTGGCGCGTTTGCTTCAGAGCGAGCAGCTACGCCAGGCTTGCCTGCGGCTATGGCAAAACATGGTGCAGCGACAACTCTACATTACTGGCGGTATCGGCTCGCAAGGCGCTGGCGAAGCATTCAGCAGCGACTACGATCTGCCGAACGATACTGCGTACGCGGAGAGCTGCGCCTCGATCGGGCTGATGATGTTCGCCCGCCGGATGCTGGAGATGGAGGCGGATAGTCGCTATGCCGACGTGATGGAGCGCGCGCTTTATAACATCGTTCTGGGCAGCATCGCGTTGGATGGACGCCATTTTTTCTATGTCAATCCGCTTGAAGTTCATCCCAAATCGCTGCGCGCCAATCGCATCTACAGTCATGTCACACCGGTACGACAGCCCTGGTTCGCCTGCGCCTGCTGTCCGCCGAACATCGCGCGCCTTTTCACATCGATCGGCCACTACATCTATACGTCACGCTCCGACGCGCTCTATGTCAATCTCTACGTTGGCAACAGCGTGGCGCTTCCGATCGGAGAGCATACGCTGCGCCTGCGCATGAGCGGGAACTATCCCTGGGAGGACCAGGTGGAGATCGCCGTGGAATCCGAGCAGCCAATCACCCATACCCTGGCCTTGCGCCTGCCGGAATGGTGCGGCGCGCCAAAGGCCAGGCTCAACGGCGAACCGCTCAATTGCGAGTCGCGCAAAGGCTATCTGCACATCAAGCGCACGTGGCGGCAAGGCGATCGCGTCGAATTGATGCTGCCCATGAAGGCACGCCGCGTATACGGTCATCCGCAACTTCGCCACCTCGCCGGCAAAGTGGCTATTCAGCGCGGTCCTCTGGTTTATTGTCTGGAAGAAGCCGACAACGGGCCGGAGCTACACAATGTTTGGCTCGATGCAGACAGCCGGTTTTCGCTTGTTGAAGGCAGGGGCCTCTTTGCCGGCAAGATTTTGCTGCAGGCCGAGGGGTTCCGCTTGCAGCACGCGCTCGCTGAAGATGCACCGCTTTATCACTACGACAAAGTGCCAGGCCAGCGCCAATCGCAGCGGTTGACATTCATTCCGTGGTTCAGCTGGGCCAACCGTGGCGAAGGCGAAATGCGAATCTGGATCAATGAGTGGTAACCGGGGCCATCAGCGGCAGCTGTTTGAAGCAAACCTGGTCGCAGCAGAGAGCATCGGTTGAGCGCCGGCATGGGCTGGCCGGCCGCAAACAGGGCAGCAGGCCTTTTCAAGAGGCGACGGCTAGGCCGATGTTTTAGCTCGGCTTTCGGACTTTTAGCGATTCCAATCCCATCGACCTTCAAGACCTCGTTGGAAGTGGTCAGCCTTTCAGAGGCTGACCGCCGTCAGCATGGCCAGTAAGGAGATCGCATTCCGCGGGCCTTGATTGCAACCGGGCGTACGAAGCGCGCAACACCCTGCAGAGCCAACTGGCACTGCAGGGCTGAGCGGAATTGAAAGATGGCCATCTTGACGAGCGTTCCGCCAAACCATTTTTTAAATGAACGGGTCCGTGCCGGAGCGTCCTCGAAATTGTAAAGATTCCCTGCACGTCGCGCGGATGCGGATCGCTCTTGCCTTACTTAACATCCCGCGAACCAGGCGCGATGGCGGACTCCAGAGGGGCCGGCTTACGACCCTGAACCCGCAACAGTTCTCCGCCTGCAATTCCAACCACCAATACGTAGAGCCAGCCTTCGTACGCGTCCATCAGGTGCGAATTGAACATCGAGCTTGCAATATTCTGCACTGTCGCAAGCATTCCGATCCAGGCAACCAGGGCCCTGCTGCGGAACAGCCGTACGTGCGCTATCCACATTGCCCAGACAGCGAGGATCCCGACGCTGCCCCATTGCACCGCGGCCGCAAGCGTCTGATTGTGAGGATTACTCACAACGAGCGCCGATATTCCAGTTCGCCCAGCCGATTCTTGCTCGAAAAGACGTCGGATCGAACCAGTCCCATGACCCAGGACAGGTGCGCTTTCAATGAATTGAAACGACTTGCGCCAAAATTCAAGCCTTTCAGCTGCTGAAGGCTCTTTCTCTCCAATCTGGGCATCCGGCTGGAATGCAGCCACTTCTATGAAAATTGCAGAGACTTTTCGTTGGAGATTGGGGGATGTCTGCCACAACGCCCCGCATAAGATGCAGACTCCGATGAATCCCGCCAACGCAGTTCTTTGGCTTGCGTAACGTATTGTCAGGAGGACCAACATGATCGGTAAATAGAAGAACGCCGTTCGGGCGACATTGATAAAGGCAAGGTTAGCAAAGAATAGAAAGCTGACCACGGCCAGCGCAGCAACCAAATAATACTTCTGCCGAGAGGCGGCCTCGAATGCAACGCCGGCCAAAGCCACGGCAACAAGCGAAAACCCTTGGCTTTGGTCAATGTAATTTCTCACGGGAACGCCGAAGCCACCGACTCTTTGAACAATCGCCAGTTCCGGCATTACCGATGCAACGAACGAGTAGACCAGCAGAATCATGTTCGAGCCCACGAAGGCTGCGAACATCCATTTGGCGCGCGGACTGGATTGGAAATGGAACAACAGGAGCGGGAGCAGCAGCAGCTTGGCCATTTTTCCGAGAGCATTCAGCCGCTCCGGCCAAGGTACTCCGCCTGCCCAGGTCACCCCTGTCGCCGCTAGCAATACGAGCGCGAGCGGCAGAGCGCCGGCGGGATGACTGACAACGGTGAGAATCCGCTCGGTGCGAATCGTTGTCAAAATGGCAAAAAAGAGCACTACTCCAAGTATGCTGGTTAGGCTCGTCGACCAAGGTAGTCCGGCCACAAGCGCAAGCGCGATGATGTCCACATTCCGGAGTCTCAGACTGTCCGCACGGACTACCTCTGGGCCGCTCCAGGTTGTGCAGGCGAGCGACGCCTCTGTCACAAATCGCCGAGAATAAAGGAGAACAGCTGACACCATCTGCATATTGAGTATCCCATTGCGACCGCCTGCGCTCGCGCTGAGGCTTATGAAGCGGATCGCTCGCGACGTCGTAATCGTGTCGATGCGTTTCTTTCGGAAGGACTTGCGAAAGAGGCGGTTGAAATTGCTAACCCCGCCAAATTCCGGCTAGATGTTCCACAGTTTCCCGAGCAGGAAGCTCAGAAAAGCGAAGCTCTTTCTGTGTCGATTACGTGCGGTAAGATGAGCCAGAGAGATTTCGTGATGGCAATTCCACGACGAGCTGATCTTCGTTGTTCTTGCCAGCCCTGTTGTCGGGCCCGAGCCAGCGCGATGCCAGCCAAACGGTGAAGCCCTTTTCCAAGAGCGAGCAGGTGGCTTCATTCTTGGGTCATGATTCTTGGGTCATGAACGTCGACGCCTCCAGCTGCCAGCTCCCGCCAATCGCTCAACGGGATTGTTCTCGATCGGCGCAGCGAGGCCACACGCTAGATTAGGAATCCCGGCGAGGCACATAGCAGTGGAATAAACTCACCGCGCGTCCCATTTGGGATGGCATCTATCTTCTCGCGGAGTACTAAGCTCCAGTTAGGCCGTGTACCTACAATGGCGTGACACTGCAATGTCTGCGCCAGTCCGTTAGCGGGCGACTTCACGTCAGCGATGCAATACGTTTCGAAGGGCCAGAACCGGAGGTAAGCCAGGGGCTTTTGCCGCCACCCATCATTTTCGAAACAGGTTCAGTTCGTTTTTAACGATGTGCTGCCGTACGTGATCTATGCGACGGCGGCCCGCTCTCCCGATTTGAGTCAATCGCCCTCTTCGACCAATACATCGTCAGGAGATCCTTCGCTAGGCCAGCAGCGCGTTGCCATTTCCCACACGCTTTCTAGCTCGGGGCGTGTGGCTCCCCCGGCGGCTTGCACCGCCACTCCCTGATTGACGGTCCAGACAAAGCGGGCGAGTTGCGTCGGATCAAAGGCCGGCGGCAGATCACCTTCACGCGCGGCGCGTTCAAAACGCTCGCGAATTGCGGTTTCCGCGCCGTGCCGGTACTGCATCAGAACTGTTCGCGCCGAATCCGCGTCCGGCCCAGACGCGAGCGCTCCCTGGACGAGCAGGCAGCCGTCGGGCCGCCTTGGGCGCGTGGCTTGGATGATCGCGGCTCGGATGAGGGATGCAAAAACGCGCCGCGCCGTCGGTTCTTCCAGAGCCGCCCGGAACAGCTCGCCATACTTCTCATCGTAGCGCTCGACGGCCTTGCGAAAGAGCTCGTCCTTGTTACCGAACGCCGCATACAGACTCGGAACGCCGATTCCCATCGCTTCGATCAGCATGCCGATGGATGAGCCTTCGTATCCGTGTCGCCAAAAGACCTCGACTGCTGCGTCCAGAGCTGCTTTTACATCGAACGTTCGGGGTCTACCTAACCGCACAACTCAAATCCTGATTTCTAGAACGATCATAATATTAGTCCTCTTGACTCTCTCACGCAACCATCGATATATATAATGATCGTTATATAACATCATAGGGAGCTGCAACATGGCCGAACATCGCCCATCCCCTCTCCTCCGCAACGTCGGAACCGTGTTTGTGCCAGTTGCGGACCAGGACCGCGCACTATCCTTCTATAATGATGCATTGGGCTTCGAGACGCGATTAGACTTCGAGTATGACAATGGGCTGCGTTGGATTGAGATAGCTCCTCCGGGCAGCGCACACAGGATCGCTTTGGTTCCAAGAACCGAAGGCTCGGCGCGTGCTGGACCCCATACCTATTGCGCCCTTGAGGCGGACAACGCTGAAGACATTCACCAGGCACTCAAGTCACGGGGCGTGACGGTCTCTGAAATAGCCCGTGAGGGCTCCGAGCGCACGGGACTGTTTGGGGACAACGTGATCGTCAGAAATCCCATGCCTCCGCAATTCTATTTGCAAGATCCGGACGGCAATCGCTTTCTGGTCGTTCAGGCCCGAGGGTGATGAGCGCCAAAAAAACACACTCGAAAACACCACTTGGATTAGCGAATCGCAACGGGGCCTTCGGCGTCCTTAAAGCGCGATGAGATTAGGAAGAATCGTCATCGCGCTTTAGGTTGTTGTTTGAGCCTGATCTGGAAAGCCACTTCACACTTTTCCGGATCAAGCTCTAGGCCGCAGTTTAATCTAATCGATGGCCCAACGGGATCACGTCGCTGCACGCGCCCGCAGGGCACCGGGCCGAGCCAGAGTGTTGCCTATGATCGCGCGCTGGTGATTCAAACTCCCAACTGGGGCTCGAATCGTCCGCTATGAACTCGCCGATTTTGAATGGGCTGCCACAACGCCGAACCTCGGCACCCCTCGGGCAACAATCGGGCCTTCCATGGGCAGGCGCCCCGCTCGGCAAACTTGACGCCGTTCAAGATCGTGGCGCGTTTGGGCTGCACTTACATAGCGTAGAGCTTGGGCCACGCAAACTTGCACACTTCACCGCGGCTGGAGACCTTCTTCCGATAGGCCGAACAGCCGGCCTTCGGTGAACGCTGGGCGCGATCATGCCGAACTCGCCTATCCCAAATGGGACTGGCGCTCCCTTGAAGCTTCCCGCATGGGTACAGAAATCGAGACTGGCGGCCTGGATATGCAAGCTAATCGACGAACTATCCACTTAGTTGCGCTCGTGCCATCGCTCGAGATGATCCCGCATTCGAGGTTGATTGCAGGATGCCGTGGAGCGATTCCCGTTGTCAAAAGACAAGGGCAGCCAAGACGAGCTGCCGTAACGCCGCCTTTCAGCTACCAAAGCTTGAGCAATTGAATGCGCATTCTCGTATCGGGCGGCGCCGGCTTTATCGGGTCGGCGGTTAGCCGTCATTTCGTTTTAGAGCTCGGCCACGAAGTGGTCGTGGTGGACAAGCTGACCTATGCGGGGAATTTGGCGTCGTTGGCACCCATTGCCAACGATCCGCGCTATCATTTTGAGCAGCAGGACATCTGCGACGTAGAGGCCGTCGACGCCCTGTTCGCGAAATATCGCCCCGATGGCGTGGTTCACTTGGCCGCTGAGAGCCACGTTGATCGGTCGATTTCCGGATCTGACGTCTTCGTGCAGACCAATGTGGTCGGAACCTTCGCCTTGCTGGAAGCTGCCCGGCGGTACTTCTTATCCCAAAACCTGCCGGACTTTCGTTTTGTCCACGTATCGACTGACGAGGTCTATGGTTCGCTCGGAGAGCGCGGACTATCCACTGAAGCTACGCCGTACGATCCAAGCTCTCCGTACTCTGCAACCAAGGCCGCATCGGATCATCTCGCGAAGGCCTGGCATCGCACGTATGGCTTGCCGGTGATTGTTTCCAATTGCTCGAACAATTACGGCCCTTATCACTTCCCGGAAAAGCTCATCCCGTTGATGATCCTCAATGCCCTGAATCGCCAGCCGCTTCCCGTATACGGGACTGGCTCGAATGTTCGCGATTGGCTCCATGTTGAAGACCATGCGCGCGCGCTGGGCCTCATCTTGAAGGGCGGACGCGAAGGCGAGACGTACAACATTGGCGGGAGAAATGAACGCCGGAACATCGATGTGGTGCGCCAGGTTTGCTCGTGGATGGACCTGTTGCGGCCATCTGATTGGTCACATCACGATCTCATCCAATTCGTGCCGGACCGGCCGGGTCACGACCGCCGCTACGCTATCGACGCCTCAAAACTCGAAAACGAGCTGGGTTGGCGGGCCCAAGAAACGTTTGAATCCGGACTCGCCAAGACCGTCCGTTGGTACCTGTCAAACCAGGATTGGTGGCAGCCTCTCAGAGAGAAGATATATGCCGGCGAGCGCCTCGGTCTTGTAAGGGAATGAGTGCAGCGTGCGCCTCTACGTGATCGGGACGCAGGGACAAGTATCAAGGTCCCTCAGAGAGTTGGCTCCGTTCGTGAGTGACTTGGATATCGGCTTTGCGGCCCGGCCCGAGCTCGATCTCACGCGGCCGCAATCCGTGGCCAATGCAATTATGTCGTTCAAGCCGGATATCGTGATCAATCCAGCTGCCTACACCGCTGTCGATCAGGCGGAGACGGAATCCGATCTAGCCTATGCCATAAATCGCGACGCGGCCGGCGAGGTCGCGAAAGCGGCAAACGCGATTGGTTCGCTTATCATTCATCTCTCCACCGATTACGTTTTCGACGGAAAAAAGCCGGATCCTTACGTAGAGACGGACCAACCTAATCCGCAAGGCGTTTATGGACGCTCCAAATTGGAGGGCGAACTTGCTGTCGCCGCCGCCAACCCCCGCCACGTGATCTTGAGGACGTCTTGGGTTTATGCGCCGTTCGGGCACAATTTCGTTCGCACCATGCTGAAGGTCGGCGCGGAACGAGACTGCGTTCGCGTGGTGGACGATCAACGGGGCTGTCCGACCTATGCCCCCGACATCGCCGCTTCGATCGTCTCGATGGCCAGACGGTTGAGACCTTGGCAGCAGCAATATAGCGGGATTACCCACCTCGCCGGGTTGGAAGCTATGACGTGGCATGAATTTGCCCGTCTGACTTTCAGCGAAAGCGTGAAACGAGCGGGCCCCTCCGCCGCGGTCGAAACCATTTCGTCGGCCGAATATCCGACCGCGGCTGTACGGCCGGCCAATTCACAGCTGTCGACCGAAAGGTTGCGCTCACTCTTCGAGATCAGCTTGCCACCGACACCATCATCCATCTCGGCCTGCTTGGATCGCATTTCGCATGAGGAGAAAGGACTATGAAGGGGATCATTCTTGCCGGTGGCAACGGTACACGCCTTTATCCAATGACGGCAGTGACATCCAAGCAGCTTCTGCCGGTCTACGACAAGCCCATGATCTACTACCCCCTCACAACCCTGATGCTCGCAGGTATTCGAGACATTTTGATCATTGCGACGCCCCACGATCTACCGTTGTTCCAGTCCCTTCTTGGAGATGGCGCTCAATGGGGGATGTCACTGTCGTACATGCCACAGCCAAAGCCTGAGGGGCTGGCGCAAGCCTTTATTATTGGTGCAACGTTCGTGGAAGGGCACAATTCAGCGCTTATCCTGGGCGATAACATTTTCTTTGGACATGGCCTTCCTGCGCTGCTTGCGAACGCACGTGCTCGCACAAACGGCGCTACGGTGTTCGCTTATCAGGTTTCAGATCCTGAGCGTTACGGCGTCATCACCTTTAATGAGAGCGGAAAGGCTGATTCTCTTGAGGAAAAGCCAAGACAGCCAAAATCCAACTTTGCCGTAACGGGACTTTATTTTTACGACCCGCAGGTTGTCCATCTGGCAGCCGGTGTACGCCCGTCAGCGAGAGGCGAACTGGAGATCACCGATCTGAACAGGGCTTACCTCGATCGGGAGCAGCTTGCCGTCGAGCGCATGAGCCGCGGCTTCACGTGGCTTGACGCCGGAACGCCCGACAGCCTGCTCACGGCCGCAGAGTTTGTTTCCGTGCTCGAGCGACGTCAGGGATTCAGAATTGCGTGCCCGGAGGAGATTGCCTTCGGACAGGGGTTCATTGATCGCGAGCAGTTGATGCGGCTTGCCGGAACATTGGGCAAAGGTGACTACGCGCGATACATCGTTGGCGTTGCCGACGGCCACAGCTGACATTGGAACATTGGGTCAGCACAGAGCACAAACAGTGTTCCACAAACTCGCTTCAGATGAACACCTCGACTATTTAAAGTCGCGCGCGCGTCGCTTGCCGAATTGGATACGCACGCCGCTCAAGCGGCTCTTCAGGGCTACGAATCAACTGCAAAATCGGCGATACCAGAACTGGGTGCAACAATATGACACCCTCAGTCCGTCAGATGTCGACGCAATCCGTCGGCATGTCGACCTCTTACGACACAAGCCCCTCTTGTCCGTCGTTATGCCGGTCTATAACCCGCCGACCTGGGCTCTCCGTGCCGCAATTGAAAGCGTTCGCGAGCAATTGTACCCTAACTGGGAGCTGTGCATCGCAGACGATGCATCGCCTGACCAGCATGTACAAGCCTTGCTGGAAGAGTCGACGAGAGATCCTCGCATCAAACTGGTGAGGCGAGCCGTTAACGGCAACATTTCGGCCGCCTCCAATTCTGCATTGTCGCTCGTTCAAGGCGAGTTCGTCGCCTTGATGGATCACGACGACGTACTGGCTTCCCACGCGCTTTATGAAGTTGCCGTGGCGCTCAATGACCGCTCCGATCTCGACATCATCTACAGCGATGAAGATCAGATCGATCGGCGAGGTCGGCGTCAGACTCCCTATTTTAAGACGGACTGGAACAAAGAACTGTTCTTGGGCCATAACCTCATTAGTCATTTGGGAGTCTATCGGCGCTCTCTCCTGGGGAGCGTTGGCGGATTTCGATTGGGCTTTGAGGGTAGTCAGGACTACGATCTCGCGTTGCGATGTGTTGAATCCAGCTCACCCGATCGAATTCACCACATTCCAACTGTGCTCTATCACTGGCGTCGTGATTTTGGAGCGAGCTCGTTCTCCGAGGCAACACCTGCGCGGTGTGCTCAAGCGGCTCGACGGGCCATCGACGAGCACCTGCAGAGAGGTCACGAGAGCGCCGTCGCGGAATCCCATCCCGTTTTTCCGCTTTGGGTGCGTGTGCGCCGAACGCCTCCAAGAAAGACGCCGAGCGTCACACTCATCGTCCCAACGCTCGCCGAAACGGACTTGCTTGACGGCCGCGCAAGAGACGTCCTTGAGCAGACCGACTATCCCGATATCGAGCTTCTTGTGGTCGACTGCGAAAGCCGGCCAACGCAACGCCAATCGCTGCTTCAAAGTCTCAAGGATGACCCCCGCGTTCGAACCCTCACGCACACCGGGCCGTTCAATTATTCCGCAATGATCAATATGGCGGCTCGCCAGGCAAACGGAGCAATACTCGGTTTGCTGAGTGAGGATATTGAGGTCATCGATCCGGCTTGGCTTTCCGAAATGGTCTCATGGGCCGTTCGAGACGACGTCGGGGCAGTTGGGGCGAAGCTGGTCTATTCGGATGGTCGAGTTCGACATGGGGGATTGGCGTTCGGGTTGCCTGGTATTGTTAATACCTTCAATTATCGGCTGCGGCGAGACGCGACCGGGTATTTCGGTCGGAACGCACTCGTTTCCGAAGTCTCAGCCGTCACTGGAGCCTGTCTTCTTGTACGAAGATCGGTGTACGAACAGGTTGGCGGACTAGATGAAATCAACCTGCCCGAGACCTTCAACGACGTTGACCTTTGCCTGAAAATTAGACGCTGCGGGTACCGGAACATCTGGACCCCGCATGCGGAGCTCTATCATCATCAATCTAGGCGCGATAACTCCGACGCGCATGAGGACAATTCGAAGGAATTGGGAAGCGAGGCCGCCTACATGCTCAAAACATGGAGGTTGGAGCTGTCGCGTGATCCCTTTCACAACGACAATCTTGCGAACGACGCGACAGCCTCCTTTGAACTGGCGTTTCCTCCGCGACGCCGAAAACCTTGGCAAGAACACCTAGCGGCCCGAGGTGATCATTCGGTGAGTGGACTCGCTCAGCAAAGAAACTCCAGTTCAAGCGCGCCTAGCATCCAGATCCACGGCCGCGAACCGACTGCATGATTGATGCAACCGACTTCAGACCTAAAGTCTTTGCAATTTTGAGACGACCTCAGTACGCCGCGAAGTAACCGAGCAAGCCAATGCATCCATTGTCCGCTGATCGAAGTCAGTTCGACGTCCGCCTCCCGGCAACGACGACCGCTCGAGGCTTTAAGAGTGCCCGCTTGGACCTCCTGGATGGCCTAACTCACTGGAGGCTTTGGGGGTCTTTGGGCTGGAACGA
Source organism: Bradyrhizobium sp. UFLA05-109 (assembly GCF_054185165.1). Taxonomy (NCBI): domain Bacteria; kingdom Pseudomonadati; phylum Pseudomonadota; class Alphaproteobacteria; order Hyphomicrobiales; family Nitrobacteraceae; genus Bradyrhizobium; species Bradyrhizobium sp. UFLA05-109. Next base: position 27,971 of record NZ_JBBIAR010000009.1, read on the forward strand.
GATCGTCCAGCGGTATCGGCGCTCCGTTCTGGGCCCATTTTGGTTGACCGCCAGCATGGGCGTCATGGTCATCGCTATGGGCGTGGTCTATGCGGAGCTCTTTCAACAGGAAGTCGACCGATTTATTCCGTTCTTCTGCTCCGGCATGTTGGTCTGGACCTTGATGGCGAGCTATTTGACAGAGAGCGGGACGCTGTTCACCGGCTCTGAATCCTACATCAAGCAAATTAGCCTGCCTTTCTCGGTCTATGTTTTTCGTTTCAACTGGACGAAGTTGATCATTTTCGCGCACAATTTCGTCGTGTATTTCGGCGTCGTTATTTATTTCAGAACTTGGCCCGGATCAGTTGCCCTCTTAGCGATCGTTGGCCTCTTGGCCATTGTCGTGAATGGGATCTTTGCGAGCCTGACAATTGGAATGATCTCCGCGAGATTTCGCGACATTCCGCAAGTCATCAATTCGGTCGTCCAAATTCTGTTCTTTCTTACACCGATCTTTTGGCGGCCGGACTCGTTGAGGGGGCACGCTTTTATCACCCGATACAATCCGTTCTTTCATCTTCTGCAGGTGGCGCGCGCGCCGCTCCTGGGAGAGATGCCATCAGCAGAGAACTACTGCGCAGTCGGATTGATCACGGCCCTCAACATCGGCGTCTCAGTCTACCTGCTTTCGCGATTCCGTGGCCGAATCGCGTATTGGATTTAAGGATGGTTGCATCAGCCTTTGACAAGACGCCTCTGCTTGCGTTCGAGGATGTGAGCGTTTCCTTTCCTATCTACCAAACAGGTTCCCGCTCCCTCAAAAAGCATCTGTTGTTTCGTGGCACCGGTGGCCAGCTTGCGACAGATGCCAGTCATCGGATCGTCGTCGAGGCACTCAGAAACGTCTCTTTCCAATTGACCGCCGGTGATCGCATCGCTCTGATCGGGAGTAATGGCGCCGGCAAGACAACATTGCTTCGCGTCATGGCCGGAGTCTACCAACCGACAAGCGGGAACGTAACGTCCTGTGGCCGAATTTCACCTCTGTTTGATATCGCCTTGGGAATCGATGCTGACTTGAGCGGATATGACAACATCCGGCTGCGCGGCATGCTGCTTGGGCTAAGCTCGAGCCAGATCGAATCGTACATGGCAGACATCGGCGATTTTACCGGGCTCGGTGACTATCTGAGCATCCCGGTACGCACCTATTCATCCGGTATGATGACGCGATTGACGTTCGCCGTGGCAACCTGTTTCTCGCCGGAAATCCTATTGATGGATGAGTGGATCATGGCGGGTGATGCAGCGTTTCTCGCCAAAGCGCAGCGCCGTGTCGCTTCCTTCGTTGAACGAGCCAGCATCCTGGTGCTTGCATCTCATAGTTTCGAAATTTGTCGGCAGTGGTGCACGAAAGCCATCTGGATGGAGCGCGGTCAGATCCGGATGTCTGGCGAAATTGAGACTGTCCTACAAGCATACTCTGAGATCTGTGCCGGCGGTCCTTGATCGCTTGCCATTTGCAAGGCGACGAGTCTCGAGATGGCACAATGCCCACAAACGCTTCGCGCCGGGATGGTCTCTGATTGAAAACTATGCCGGCACCAAGACTTGTCGCCAACTTCTTCGGCACTCGGATTGCACATATTCAACACCTTTAGATTAGACCCCCTTCACTGCAGATTGACAACTAGGAGCTCCCATGGGCACGTCCGATGATCTCTCGATCGTGGCTATTATTCCGATGTACAATGGCGCCACGTTCATTAAAGAATCTGTCGCGAGCGTTCTAGCTCAGACCCTTCCCGCGAGCGAGGTTCTGGTTGTGGACGACGGCTCAACCGATGATGGAGCGGCCATCGTCGCGAGCATGGCGATGATACATCCGAAGATCAGGCTGCTTCGCAAGCTGAACGGCGGCCAATCGTCTGCTCGAAATTTTGGCGTTTTGCACTCTAAAAGCCGTCTGATTGCCCTGCTTGATCAGGATGATGTCTGGCATCCTCATCACCTCGAGAGGCTGTCCAAGCCATTCCAAAAGAAGCGCGGAATTCCGCTTGGCTGGGTCTACAGCAATCTTGATGAAATCGATGAAAGCGGCGGAATGGTCACAAAGCGCTATTTGGATCGGGTGCCCGCTCAACACCCGAAACAAAGCCTAATCGAGTGTCTGGCCAGGGACATGTTCATCCTGCCATCAGCCTCACTCATCTCGCGCCGAGCATTCGAGGCCGTCGGTGGATTTGATGAAAGGCTCTCCGGCTATGAGGACGATGATCTATTTCTGCGGCTGTTTCGGGCTGGATACGATCACGTCTATCTTGACGAACCTCTTTCGAAATGGCGCATTTATCCAGGCTCGACATCGTATAGTCCGCGAATGGCGAGGTCGCGTATGATCTACGCATACAAGCTTGCAAGGACCTTTCCCGACAATCCTCGTCAGAATCGATATTTCGTACGTGACCTGATCGCGCCGCGGTTCTACGCAAACCTGCACGGCGAATACGTAACGGCTGTTCGCCGCGGTGACCGCGAGGCAATTGACCGCGTCCTTACCGACATCGGAGCTATCCTGCCGCACTTGAGAAAGCGACATGCCTTGATGTTTCGTTCGATGGGCACTTTGCTCCGCGATCCAACGATCGGCTACGTGGGTGTCGGCATCAGGCATTGCCTTACAGGACTAATCCGGGCTCGCCTTTCGTGAGGTGAGACGCGATGATCGTCCTATCCGGGGAGATCAAGGTCGAACCATTGAGCGACAATCCGTTCGTCTGCAGGCCAAAGTCGAGCTCAGTCGAGACAGTAAGCGCAATGCGAATACGAGAGTTGCTCGATATCGATGATCGAGCCGGACGCGTTTTCCTTTTTGCTGATCCCAATTCATGAGCTTAAAGCGACTCAATCGCGTACTGAAATGGTGTCTGAAAATCTGCCAATGCCGCGAAGCCAAACGGTCCTTGGCAAGGTTTTAAAGAAAAGCGTCGCTTTGCGACGCTTCCATCTTCATGAGCCGCGCCGCTAGTAAGCTTCATCTTTCCGCAAAATCGATGCAGAAAGACGGCGCGATTCGCTGAAGAATCGGCGAAATAGCGCGCGACAACATTATGCCATGAAGAAATTCATGCCGGATGCTGCCCGGATGAAACGCATTCCACCGCGAACTAGGGTGCAGGTTGTCGCCTGTCTCGGCGGCTTTTTGATCTGTCACCTTGCTAAGAAAACAACGCCTTGAGAGGCGCCGTGCAAGCAATCTAACTGAAAACTCGCTGCTTCCAGCGCCGTTCGTCTTTTCCGCGCGTCTGCCACCGAGTAGCCAAATGGCCGTAACAGCCTTGGCCGTTCAAATGTCAATCAAACCTCGGTAGACCGCCTGCACCGTGGCCTGCGTCTTGTTGGTGGCTCCGAGCTTGATCATCGCGCTCTTAACGTGAGCTTCCACAGTTTTGCGGCTCACGCTCAATATGACAGCTGTCTCGTCCGAAGTTTTTCCCATTCCAGCCCACTTGAGCACTTCCTTCTCCCGGTCGGTCAAAGCGCAGACCTGGACTACTGCAAATTGATCCGTCCTTGTCGAGGTCTTGATTTCGATCGCGTGCAGATCCACGATTTTCTGGGCGAGATAGAGCAGAATCACGTGCAGCTGGAGTCCGTTGTGCCTCAGGTTCGCGAAGAACCCTTCTAGGGGATTCTTCCAGAACAACGCACAAACACTGGAATAACGACGGCCAAGCGGATCATTGTAGTGAACCGGTATGGTCAGCCCCTCCTTGATACCGAAATCGCGCGCGGCCTGCATGGTCTTGACCGCGCCTGGCTTGCGCTTGCCCGTCACGGGCGGAAGCCGCACGCTTCCCCAATGAAAGGGTAGATTTGTCCGGCGGGCCATGGCCAGGCAAGGATCGGTATTGATGAAGTTTTCTGACCGATAGGTATTGATCCAGGCGGGCGTGTGAGTGGAGACGAGGAGCGGTTGGTCCTCCCAGGGATGCGATGCGTCCATGAATCCGAAGGTACTAAAGCCGTAATCTTCAATGATGCGCTGAAAAACTGCGCGAATCTCCACGATCGAGGCGCAATTCTCCAACGCGTCCAAATCCTGCTCCAGAGCGCCCATCCCCAAACCCTAGGAAAATTCCTAATTTCAAAATCAACGGCGATCCCATCATTTTCCCGAAGCTGATGCAAGGCCATGGGGAGCCGGGAAGTGCAGCAACCGCGATACACGGCGACGTTCTTCTCCACTGCGACACGTCCAGACCTCGCCGAGATTTTGTTTCGACTGCGCTACCGACTCTTTGTGCGCGAGTTGGGCTGGTCGTTACCGGCGGATGGGGGACGTGAACGGGATCAGTTTGACACAGACGACGCCGTCTACTGCGGCTTGTCCTTGGAAGGGGAAATGATCGGTTGCTTTCGCGCCATCAGTTGCGATCGGCCATATCTAGCACAAACCATATTTTCGCATATGGCCACACACAGGCCTTTCCCGGCGGGCGCAGGCTACGTCGAGATCAGCCGGTTCGGTGTTCGGGCCGGCCACCGGCAGGCCAGCACTGTGCTCTACAGCCTCCTGATACGATTTGCGTTGGCCCGTAACGCGCTCGCCCTGGTTGCGTTGGCAGAGCTGGCTCACGAAAGGCTGCTCAATCGGATCGGCCTTTCCACGTCGCGCTACGGTCGTGCGCAAATTGTCGGTTTTCGCGACGATGGTACATGGATTCTCGCCGTCGCCGGAGAAATCCCCATTCCTCAAGAGCTTTCGCCTGCTTTCCGTGCGCTTCTTGCACTCACGCAATTTCTGGAGATTAGCGATGAAGCATCTATTTTCGGATGTGAACGCCTTTCGGCGTGATCCTTTGGCCTTATTCAAGGAGCGCAGCGCCACTGGAGCCGCACCTCTTGTTCGGCTCAATCTTGGTCCCTCGCCGGTTTACCTTGTCACCGACGCGGCGGTGGCCAAGGCCGTACTGCGAGCGGACGAAACAGTGATCGACAAGGGACGGCTGGTCCACAAGCTCCGGACCGTCATTGGCACCAGCTCGATTACGTTGAGCGGTGCTGAGCATCAACGACGTCGGGCGATCATTCATCAGCACCTGGCACGCGGCATCATGAACGATTTCGTACCGCAGATCACGAGCTTGATCCGACGACAGGCATCGCTTCTAGTTCGTGAGCCCTGTTTCGATGCCCACGAAGTCACCGCGCCGCTTGCCCTTCGAATGATCGTCGCCCTGCTGTTCGGTCACGGCGCTCTGACATCAGCGGATGAATCCGCCTTGATGGAAGCGGTGCATGTGGCGGAAGAGGAAATGGCCGATAGCCTTTTTCGCGTCTTACCGCGAACGCCCTGGCGTAGCTTCTCGAAGCGTCGACAATTACGAAGAAGCCGGGCCATCATGGCTGAGGTCGTGGACCGCGTGCGCAATAGAGCTGGGGATGGCACCTTGGTTCAGGCCTTGCATGGGCTCAATCTATCTCCTGACGATATGCGTGATGAAATCCTGTTGCTGTTGCTTGCCGGCCATCACACCACCGGGAATGCGGCTGCCTGGTTGCTCTACTATCTCGCAACGGAGCCGGGTCTCGCAGAGCGCCTTGCCAATGAAGCGCAACCGATGATGGACGACTTCGGAGAGATCGATCCGCTGAGATTGCCGAAAGCCGAGATCAGCCTTCACGTCGCACGCGAGGTGCTCCGTCTCTATCCACCATTCTATTGGTTTTCGCGGGAAGTACGGATACCGCAGAACCTGGGCGGATTGCATTTGAGGCGCGGGACGTCTCTCATCATTAGCCCGTGGCAACTGCAACGCGACGAGCGTTATTGGGCCGATCCAGCCAGGTTCCGGCTTAACCGTGCCTATAACACGCCAGCTTTCATGCCGTTCGGATTGGGGCCGCGCGCCTGTGTTGGCATCGGTCTGGGGTTACTCGAACTCCAATTGTTGGCGCTCGAATTATCGGCCTCGAGCAGCCTGGAGATCTTGTCCGATGTTCCGGCGGGAAAGCCTATGCCTCAGATTACCTTGTTGCCGCCGCGTATCGAGCTGCAATTGCGGCCTCGTGCCCAGGCAAGGAAAAGACAGCATGTGGCATAGGCAGGCGAAAATCAGCTTGTTAAATTCATCCGGCCGCTGCGATCAGCGTTGTGGATATTGCTCGACCAACTCGATTATTTCGCGGCGCTGCGCGGGAGAAAGTTTGATGAACATCCTCAGCAGTCGCAGACTCTCGATGGTCTCGCGCGACACAGATCGTCCCTCCTGGGACCGAAGAAATTCGGCAAGGCGGGAATCGGTCATTCTGGTTCCTTCAAAATGGAAACTACGATGAGACAGCAAACGAACATTGAGCAGCTTTGCAGAAGACTTGACGAGGCTATCATTTGTGCAGAGGAGGCCGGCCTGAGCTTCGTCGTCATGATCCTGGATATGGCTCGCCTTGAAGTTGATCAATCGGCCAGAAGCAACGTGATCACTATGCCAACTTCCAGGACGTTGGACAAGCGGCCGTAGTCACGTCCCCCTCCGAATTCTCGTCCCAGCCGAACCCGGCCGGGCTTCTAAACAAGTAGCCAAGGACCTGCGGATTCGGCGGGTGCGCAAAGGGCGAAGAAGAGGAGCATAATTCTCCTATCGCACCAGAAGTATTTGTCATCCCAGGGGGCGGCAATTATCTCTCGGCAGCTATCGCTGGAAAATGCCTGGTTGCCGGCTCAAAGGCAAAGGCTGGAGCCCATGTCAAACACAAGGTCATCTCGTTTCCGAGCATAGATTTGTCAAGTCTCTAAGGCGCGGATACCGGCTGTCCTTGTCCGAAAGAACCGCACTCGCAAGAGGTAGCGGCCAATCGATACCGAGGTCGGGATCGCTCCAGAGAATGCCCTTATCGCAGTCTGGTGCGTAATAATCGGTGACCTTGTAAAGGACCTCCGTATTCTCTTCGAGAGTCATGAAGCCGTGCGCGAAGCCTGCAGGCACCAGAAGCTGGCTCCATGTCTCCGCCGAAATCACAGCACTCACATGCTGGCCGTAGGTCGGTGAGTTGTCACGTATATCGACGGCAACATCAAAGATGACGCCGCGTACTACGCGCACAAGCTTTGCTTGCGCGCGCGGCGGGATCTGAAAATGTAGCCCGCGCACGGTACCTGTCGCAGCCGAGAACGAGTGGTTGTCCTGCACGAAGTCAAGATCAAGACCAGCTTCCCGGAAGGCGCGCTTATTCCAGGTCTCAGAAAAGAAACCGCGATGATCGCCGAATTTCGGTGACCGGATGAGTTTTACCTCCGCGATGGCAAGAGACTGGATTTCGACTGTCATGTGATTCCCTTTCAATGGTGTTGGATACGACCGCGGTCTTCACCATCGAGCGTGTGAGCGCTGCGAAGAGCAACTGATCGCGAGTGGGCACACCGATCAGATACGAGCGAAACGGCTTCGAGGTGATGGCCGAACAAGATTGGGCTGCAAGCGTCTGGGCCCACGTCGGAAGCAGATCATCAAATCTTGTTTGCAATCACAGCCAACAGCATCGCGAGATTTGCGAGCGGCGTCTGCCGGTAAACTCCGGTCCGCCAGAAGTTCCATAAGCGTCGCGGAAGGTTGTCCGCCAGGCGCATCTCAACGAATTTCTCGAGAACACCCATGTTCTCCTCTGTCATGCGGTGTGACAGGTGGTGCTTCAGCACCCTGACATTGAGGGAATTCCAGCCTCGCCACTGACCCGCGAGGATCTTCTTCGCGCGATGAACGGCGGCTTGAAAACCCAGATTTGACCCAACCAAGTTGTCCCGATGCTGACGATACTTTAGCGAAGGAGTCTGATCATAGAAGACGATCCCGCCTGCTGCAGAGACCGTAAGATAAGTCATCCAGTCATGAGCGACGACGACCTCATCCGGCACATGCCGGAGCAGATCGCCGGCGAGCCGATTGAATACCATAGTGTTTCCCCCGCCGACATTTTGGACAAGCGCATTTCGAAAGCTCGGAGGACGTTTGAATGCGGTCGAATATCCAAGATGGCGCCCTGCTTCATCAATCAGTTCAGTCCGCGAACAGTATAGAGCGGGCTGGTGGCGCGGCACAGTGCGCAGCATATTGATCGCGCGGCCGAGCTTTTCGGCATACCAAATGTCATCCTGGTCGCTGAATGCGAAATAATCCGCTTCAATTTTGCCACCGCACAACAAACTTAAGAAGTTGGCCGCAGCTCCCGTGCGAGGACCACAGCGCATGGTCACTTCCTGCGGCACGCCGCCCGCGAACTCTTGAATGATCTCGCGGGTTCTATCGCTGGATCCGTCATCCGAGACATGGACGGACCAGTTGGGGTGTGTCTGCTCGGCATATGATTGGAGTTGTTCGGACAGGAAACGTGCGCCGTTCCTGACAGCAAGCAGGATAGCGACGTGCGGGCTGTACGTGTTTCGGTCGCTTGCAACAGCGAGAGCCGGTCGACCGTCTCTCATAAAGGCGCCCCACCTGCGATCATCCGACGCCGGAATTGATCTCTCAACGGAACTGCCATTAAAGCGGGGCATAAACCTCCCCGAACGCAGCTTATTCTCTGTCCATGAGATCGCCGATACACATGCGGACCCGCAAGGTGCAATCTCCCGCCCATCGTTCGCAGCATTATCGAAGGCGGGACAACAGCGAGATCAATTCGCCCTGTCGCTTGGTCGCGGTCCGCACAAAAACGGCCTTGAGATGATTGCGAGCTGTTCCCGCAGAAATGTTCATTTCGCGGGCGATTTCCTTTAGCGATTTTCCCATGACCAGGAGCCGTGCAAGATTTGCTTGAGCGCGAGTCAAGCCGAAGATCTCCTTAAGAGAGATTTGAGAAATGACAGGCATCTCATTCAGGTCGGTCAAGAGAAGAAGAGCGCCAGTGTCACAGGACGAGCTTTTGCAGGTCCAATCTTGCCAGATGGCTTCGATAACGATCGGCCGACGTTCCGAGCGATGGACTACGACTTGCGAGGCGAAAATCTCTTGCGAGTCGGACGCCAACCGGACCCGATTGAGCAACTCCTCCAATTTGATGCGCGATTGGTGATCGGTGACATAAAGACGCCGAGCCCGCACGAAGAGTTCGTCGTCGAAGAGCTTTGAAGCCTTGGCGCTCACAGCAACCACAGAGTTATCTCGATCCATCCAAATGGCCGGACAGTTGATGACGTCGAGCACGCTGACGATGCTCGAATATTCCTCCGGGTCCGTCAAGGATTGGCGGAACGCGGCTCTTCCTGCGCACAAATCAAGCATTTCAACTCTACGCGTCGTTGGTCATGAGCTAAGTCTCTCAGATTGCCTACAACCTGACGTAAGGTACGGTTCAAGTGAATTCCGACAATTAGCTGAGCCCCGTCCGAATTTGCGGCCTGACGAGAATAAAGTTTCCCATTCGCGACCCGAAATCCGGAACTACCACGCGGATGTCACGTTTCTCCCCTCGCTCCGTTCTCTGCCTCACCAAGTCCGAGAGAGTTTGCGGCGCCTGAGGCAAGGCGACTTCACGATAGTAGCAGCACGGACGAAACCCCAGCGCGCCCGCATTGGGGACAGTCCTGATGCCGCGATTGCACAGGTCTCGACGAGCGCCCAGCGGATCGGCTGCGACATTCGAAGAGCAGCGCCCTGGAGCGGGCTCCGGTCCGCTGAGCCGGACGAACATCGACCGGCCGAGCGTTGATAATATGATGGCGTCAACGCCATCACTTACTCGAGATGCGTTCAAGTGCCTTGATCGTAACCGGGGCGAAGGAAGCGCGCGACGTCCTGCTGCGTAAACTGGAGCCGCAAGGCCGAGCGCAGTTCACCGAGGCCGAATGTTTGCAGGTCTTCGTTGAAGTCTGAAAGCCGCGGCGATAAGGCAATCGCCTCGATACCGGCCTCCATGGCGCGCTCGGTCAGGGCCGCTACCGCGAAATCGCCGGCCGCATCGGCATCGCGTGCAATGTAGAGTCGGCGTAGCGCCAGCGGAAGCAGCAGTTCGGCAAGGTGGTTTGCGGAAAGCGCAGCAGCCACTGGCATCGTCGGAGCCGCGCAGCGGAGCGAGAGCATCGTCTCGATCCCCTCTCCCGCCGTAAGCACCTCATCGGAGGCACCAAAGCGGACCGCGTTACCGAGAAGATCGCCCATGGCACGTCGCGGCGTTGCGATCGGCGCTTTTCCGAGGCGCACGCGATCGAAGCCGTCAGGATCAAGCCAGGTGCGATGCACGCCAGTAGTGCGACCATTTAGATCCGTAACGCGAGCGATCAATGCCGGCCAGATCTCTGTTTCGGTGTCCTCATCGGTTCGGTAGTAGCAGTGCGGGTGGAAGCGCAGCTCACCATCGATGCACAAAGGTGCAATGCCTCGACCCTGCAAATAGGCCTCGGCGAGAGTTCCGGCGAGCGGCTGCGACACGGCGAATAGGCGCACGGCCGCCTCGGGCGAACCGGCCAGCACTTTATTGTGCGCAAGCTGAGAAGATGGCGCGGGGTTCGCGCGAGGCAAGTTGAGAAAACGCCGTGCCTCCCCCGCAACGTCACGGAAGTCAACCAGCCCGCAGCTTTCGCGGATGATATCGAGCAGGTCGCCATGCTCACCCGTTGCCGCGTCGGTCCATTTGCCGGCTGGCCCCTTGTGAGAGGCTATCAGTCGCACGAACATCGAGCGCCCGGGCGTGTTGCGGGCATCACCGACCATCCAGTAGCGACCTTGACGCCGGCCGTTGGAGAGATAGTAGCGGCACACAGCCTCGGCCTCCCGCGCGAGACGATGTGCCAATTCGGAAAGCTGGCGTCCCATCACGCGGCCTCTCGTTCGCTGACCCGCGTGAGTCGATAGCGCTCCAGCATCGGAGCAAGGATCCCAGGGCCGGTCGCATTTGCTGGCATGAACATGCACAGCTTCCAGGAGGTGATTTCGTGGAAAAGGCCGTAAGCCTTGAGAGGACCCAGCATCGTGTTCTTGAACCCGGAGAGTTCAATGCGGTTGGCACTCATCACTACGCCGCGGAGCTGAAGGCCTTCGGCGAGCTCGAAAATGGTCTTCCCCGCGTGGCTCTCCTTGACGATCATTCGGTCGAAGTCGGAGCTCAACCATTCAATGATCTGCTTTACACGCGAAAGCTTTTCGCCGCGTTCGTCGGTGCGCAGCGTAGCGTAGGTGGTAAATAGGACGCCTTCCAAAAGGCGGATCGAGGTGTTCTCTCTCGAACCAGCCTTGGTGCGCCTGGCCGGATCAAACTTGCGAAGAAACAGGACAATCGCCGCCTCGCAAGCGTCATAGGCGGTCTTCCAGGTCCAGGCACCGTCTGCGTCCGAAGCGCCAAAGCCAGCCTCCACGGCGCTGCGCAGGATACCGGCATCGATGCGACGGTCGCGTTCCAGGTCCGTCAAGAGCTGCCGCGCAGCCCTGACGACAGCGGAGGTGATATTTGCGGCGGCACGCATCGATAGCGGCGCGGCGAGAGCGCCGCCGGCGAGAGATTCGGTCATGGCAGGATTTCTTTCGGAGAGCAGGAGCGGGTCGAGCCGGCTGGCGCTCTCTCTGGACCAGGCCGGCTCAAATCCGTTCAGGCCGCCCTCTCGCCCTTATCACGCGGCCGTCCTCACGCCGCGCAAGGAGGCGATACGCGCCTCCCGCTTCGCGTTCGCAAACTGCAACAACGGATCGCGCTGCACGCAACCGCGAGTTTGTCGACGGGCCACCGCCCAAAGAGCCGTCGCGGGATTGTCGGCCCGCGACGGCATCGCATTCCAGGGCAGCACAACCGAATTCGCGCATCGGAAAGCGCAGATGCACCGATCTTTAAGACCCGAAAATCTGCGGCATCGCGGGAGTCACGCCGCCCGGTCGAGCAACTTCTTGGCCTTGGCCTCCATGTCCAGGCGGGCATCCTGATGTGGCTTGTCGCGCGCGACGGCGGTGATGCCCTGCACAAAATCAAAGATGCTTTCAGGCGGGCGGCCTTCCTCCGCCAGCACCGCGTCGATCACCTTGCCTGTCTCGGTTTTGGAGAAGCCGCGTCGACGCAGAAACTCAGTGCGATCCTCGTCGCTGCGTGCCACGATCCGCTCGCGGGCGGTCTTGATACCATTGACGAATGGCATTGGTGAGGAGTTGGCGAAGTTCAGCAGCGCCGGAGCAGCCTCGTGAGCAAAGCGGGAGGCTGCGTACTTAGAATGGCGGATCGTGATCTCCTCGAAATCCTCCACGCCCCACAAATTACGATTTTGGCAAACTGCACGGAGATAGAAGCTCGCCATGCCGAGCGTCTTCGCGCCGACTTCCGAGTTCCAGCAATAGAAGCCGCGGAAATACAGATCAGGCGAGCCGTCCTGGAGACGACCAGCTTCGATCGGGTTCAGATCATCGACGAGGAAAAGGAAGACGTCCCTGTCCGATGCATAGAGGGTGGTCGTGTCCTCGGAAATGTCGACGCGGGGATTGTAGATTCCGGTTGACCAGTCGAGCACACCTGGCACCTTCCACCGCGTATCGCCCGTGCCATTGCCGGCGATGCGCTGCACGGCCTCGACCAACTCGTGGTCATAAATCCGCCCGTAGTCGGGGCCGGTGACGGCGCGCAGCTCAACGCGACTATCCTCGGTCTCGAGCGTCTTGATCTGTTCGACGCGATTGGAAGTCAGACCATATTGCAAGTTGACGCCTGCGAGTGCCGCGGGGAGTTGTCGTAGGTAAGCGGCTGGAGCGCCAACTTGGCTTGCAAGCTGGCCGAAGCTCCAGTGGGTCGGCGCGACTGGCTTGTCCGAGCCGGGTAGCATCAGTGCCAAGCGCTCGGGGTCGGTACGGCTTGCTTCCACATGGATGAGCGCGCTTTCGACCACGCGCGTCCTGCTGCGGTCCGTACGCTCACGCACCGTGCGGGCCAATTCGTTGAGCGAGAGATAACGCTCATCCGCGGGGCGGGAAAACCACTCCGAGGATACCCGACCGACGCGCTCGCCGCGACTCACATCCACTCTGTAGCCACCGCTTGTATCGCGGTGGGCATCAAGAACCTGCGTATTCATGGGGGCAATCTCCATGACGGGCGCCGGAAGTCTCTCCTCCGGCCCTCAACCCGTCACGGCCAAAGCCGCTCCACTCTTCCTCTCCTGCTGCGTCAATCGCCGAAGCCTATGAAATTCCGCTGGGACCGTAGCTTCCGTCAGATGGGTAATCCGTCTCGTTCCCCTCGCTATCCTGAACCGGGGCTGATTCGGAGCTCAGAAGGAGACGCGTGATGGCTCTATTCGTTGGACTAGATGTGTCCTTGAAAACCACCTCCATTTGCGTTGTTGAAGCAAATGGCTGGCCGGTATGGGAAGGGAATACAAAGTGAGCCAACGATGCTGATAAGGGCATTTACGAGACCGCGTACTGTCTTCTGCGAATTAAAAAGAAATGATCGGTGCTTCGAGGGCAGGGCGTCAGTCTTTCCAAACGCGCCGGCGCAAAGAAGGCGTGGGTAGCGATCTGCTCGGCTAAGGACGTGGGGGAAGGCGAGTCCGTTTCTCCTTATGCAACGCTCGCGTGAAGCACGCGCTGTCAGCTTGGACGGCCCAACCTCGCCGGCCCCCATCATGGAGCGTCCCATCGAGCCTGCTCCGGACAGAAGCGCGGGCCAGGCAGACGCAGGCGAGTTGCGGTGACTCTTTTCCGCGACAACGATCGCTACCCGAATGGGTGAGACGCCGTGGCGTTTCCCGGTTGCCGACTTTTGGGCGGCGACTTAAGCGTGGCCCGACCCGGAGGGAGGGAGTCGCCAAATTCAAGCCGGACGCGCCCAAAATGATCATTGAAACAGTTGACGAGAGAGCGTCATTTCGATATTCGTTGAATTATGGAAACGACAAACGCGGTCGCGGCCCTTGCCGCACTCGCCCAGGACAATCGGCTCGATGTGTTTCGCCTGCTGGTTCAGGCAGGTCCGGAGGGCATGCCGGCCGGTGCGGTTGCAGAGGCGCTCGATCTGGCGCCCAATACCCTGACCTTTCATTTCGACCGGTTGCGCATGGCTGGCCTCGTAAGCGTTCGTCGCGAAGGCCGCTCGATGATCTATGCGGCGCGGTTCGAGACCATGAACGCATTGCTCGGCTTTCTCACGGAGAACTGCTGCGGCGGCGCTCCTTGCACGCCTGCTGCCACCTGCAAACCCACCCGCAAACGTACCAAACTGTTGGCCTGAAAGGATACGGCATGAAGCGCCTCCATGTTCACGTCTCAGTCTCGGATATCTCCCGCTCCGTCGGCTTTTACTCCGCGCTGTTTGCCGCACAGCCGACGGTGATCAAATCCAACTATGCCAAGTGGATGCTCGAGGATCCGCGGCTCAATTTCGCGATTTCGACCCGCGGACGTGAGCCCGGCCTCGATCACCTCGGTATCCAGGTCGAGAACACTGACGAGCTGCACGAGGTCTATGCACGCCTACGCCAGGCCGGCGGCGACGTTATCGAGCAGGGCGAAACGACATGCTGCTATGCCAAGTCGGAAAAATCCTGGATTGATGATCCCGCAGGCATCGCCTGGGAGACCTTCCACACCACGGGAGAGAGCACCGTCTATGGTGACGGTTCCGGCGAGAACACGGCTCGCATCGCCCGAGAGAAGGCGAGCGCGTGCTGTGCGCCGCAGACCTCAACAAAGCCGGCTTCGGCCTGCTGCTAAGGGCACATTCGCGATGGACGTTATCATTTATCACAACCCGGATTGCGGCACGTCGCGCAATGCGCTCGCGATGATCCGCAACGCCGGCGTCGAGCCACATGTCGTGGAATATTTGAAGGCGCCGCCGTCACGCTCGCTGCTCAAGCAATTGATAGCGCGGATGGGGATTTCGGTGCGCGATCTGCTGCGGGAAAAGGGCACGCCCTTCGCTGAACTCGGGCTCGCCAACCCGAAACTCAGTGATGATGAAATGCTGGATGCCATGGTGGCGCATCCGATCCTGATCAATCGCCCGATCGTGGTGACACCGAACGGCGTGCGGCTGTGCCGTCCCTCCGAAAAGGTTCTGGACCTGCTGCCGCCACAGCGTGGCGTCTTCGTCAAAGAAGACGGCGAACGCTTAGCCGATCCGCGCGGGCCGGCGGCGGCCTGATGCCTTCGCTCGGCAAGCGCCTCTTTGCCGAATGGCTTGGCACGGCCTTCCTGCTCGCCGCGGTGGTCGGCTCAGGCATCATGGCGCAAAAGCTCGCAGGGGGTAACGTCGCGCTGGCGTTGCTTTGCAATACCATTCCGACCGGCGCGGTACTGGTTGTGCTGATCCTGATCTTCGGTCCGCTCTCCGGGGCGCATTTCAATCCCGCTGTCACGCTGGCCTTTGGGTGGCGCGGCGAACTGCCCTGGCCCACTGCAGGCCTTTATACTCTCGTGCAAATCGCTGGCGGCATTGTGGGTGTGTGGCTTGCACATTTGATGTTCGAGCTGCCGATCTGGCAATCGTCAGTGACGGTTCGGACCGGAACCGGGCAATGGCTTGCCGAGGGTGTGGCAACCTTCGGCCTCCTGCTCACAATTTTCGGCTGTGTGGCTCGCGCTCCAAGCGCGGTCTCCTATGCGGTCGGCCTTTACATCACGTCGGCGTATTGGTTCACGGCTTCGACCTCGTTCGCTAATCCTGCCGTGACCATCGCACGTTCGCTGTCGGACACCTTTTCCGGCATCGCGCCCAGCGGCGTCCTGGCTTTCATCGCCGCACAACTGTTTGGCGCAGCCTTAGCGACGGCGCTATCAGGTTGGCTATGGGACCGGCAGGCGAAGCGGCTTGAGCGTGGGCTATGATGGCAAGTGGCCGCTTCTACCGCCCCAACGAGATATTGGCCCGGGAATGAGCTTGACCTTCTAATTCTGATTACAGAAGAGATGGAAGCCCGCAGATAGAAAAACTGGCTCTAACCGGGTTTTCCGCGGCCGACAGCTCGGTCCCGGAAAGGCAAACCATTGGGGTGCAGCAAACTCTGTCGATGAACACATTGCGCGTTTGTGAAGCGATGTGGTGCTACGCGTCGACGAGAGTCCGCCTGCCGACACTCAGCACCTCACTTCGCGAGGCGATCCACCGTGGCCTCCAGTGCTTCCGAGTGGTAGCGATCACCCTCTCCATCCAGTCCAACTGCAGTTTAGCTCGTGAGAGCGGGAGCTTCTTCATAGCGCACTGCGTCTTTAGCAACCTTGAGCGGCGAAGCTTTAACCGATTTGCTGGCTGGCTTGGCCGCGAATTCCATCGGCTGCTTCGTGAAGGGATTCACTCCGCTACGGGCCTCAGTAGCGGGTTTGTTCACCACTGACATCTTTACGAAGCCCGGAATGACGAACTCACCGGACTGATTCAACTCCCTGTAGCCTACAGTCGCCATCTGCTCGATGACAGCCTTTATGTCAGACTTGGAAATCTGAGTTCCTTCAGCAATTGCGTCAATGAGCTGGTTCTTGGTCATCTTGGCCATAGGGATTCCTTTGAGAGCCACAAATCGATTCAAATGCGTGAGCTAGCCGGCTTCGTTGCTTTTGTTCGAGCACGGCAAAACTGCACGAATCGCGTTTCTTTCACGCCGAGGTCATGAAGTGACGGCTTAAAACCTATTGAAAGGCAAAATACAAGGATCCGTTCGAGGTGCTTCCGACATCCCGCCCACTTCTTACGTCGGCTGGGATAGATTGCCGGTCCTTGAAATGGTCTGAAACTCAAGGGCTTGCGAGGAGACCGTTCGTCGCTTCACTTTTGCAAGAAACGCGTGTAAGCATGCGCCCGTAGCTCAGCTGGATTGAGCTCCGAAGGTTCAAATGTTCGAATGGTGTCGGGCCCTCCATTGAAAGTAGCTTTTTCTTTCCAGACGAGCTGCGGCACCGCCATCGATTGACGCGTTATACCTAACCAGCGACTGAAATCCTCGATTTGTTATTCACACTCCCGGCGTCCGCAGTAAAGCGTCGTGCCTCGCGCTCAAGTATGCGGTTGGCGTCTAGCGATCTGATCGGCGTGGCGAAATCGCGCGGAATGTCGCCAGTGAGCTGCAGCATCAGATACCGGCCGCAGCAGACGCGCAGGAACGAGGAAAAATGCTCCACATTTCCTCGATCCTCCAGCAATTCTTCATGCAGCCGGTCCAGGAGCTGCGAGAGTGTCATGCCGTCGCGCTGCGCGAGCTCCTCCAGAATCCGCCAGTCAAGGTTCTCCAATCGGATGTTGGAAAGAAACCGCGCATTCGCACGAGCTTCAGCGGTGTCTGCCAAGCTCCGCATCCGCATTGATAAAGAGCGTGGACATGGCCCCCTCAGGGCAGCAGAACCAGCCGGGTTACAGTCTATCACCCTGCCCTAGCGCCTCCACCTACGCTCATTCTCACCGGCCACGCGTCGTCAAGCCGGACGATCATCCGGCGCGGCGCAGGCCGGAATGGCTAATCGTCGTCCCCAGAACGGCAAGAAATTGCGATAGCCATGCCGGGTGAGCCGGCCAAGCCGGCGCGCTGACCAGATTGCGATCTATCACGGCGGCATCAATCGGGATATCGGCATAAAAGCCGCCAGCGAGTTCGACCTCGACGCGGCAGGCCGGGTAGGCCGAACAGGTGCGCCCCTTCAGCACGCCGGCGCCTGCAAGGAGCTGCGCCGCATGACAGATTGCGGCAACGGGCTTCTCGGCATCGAAGAAGTACCTGACCAGCTCGATCACCCGTTCATCGGTGCGAAGGTATTCGGGAGCCCGGCCCCCCGGGATCACGAGCGCATCGTAAGTTGTGCAATCGATTTCGGCGAATGTTGTATTGATCGTGAAATTGTGGCCGCGCTTTTCGCTGTAGGTCTGTTGGCCCTCGAAATCATGGATCGACGTTGCGATTGTGTCGCCCGCGGCCTTGCCGGGGCAGACGGCATGAACCGTATGGCCGACGGCGAGCAGGGCCTGGAACGGGACCATTGTTTCGTAGTCCTCACAAAAATCTCCAACAATCATCAGAATGCGTTTGCCGCTCATGCATCATCCTCCTTCATTGCTTCCAGCGCTCGCTCTTTGCGTGCCCAGGCACGGATACAGCCGGCGGGACTTGGTAATAATCGGTTAGCGCAGTCGAGCGAGCGGCACGCGCACGCTGCCGTCAGCAGTGTGCGTGCGCGCAAAGATGAACAAGTTGTAGATAGGATGCCGTGACCTGACGCAGGACATCTTAGCGCCACAACAAGTAATAGTGCGAGCTAAGCCAACCGTATTCATGGTCCCGAGCATTCTGACTGGCAAGAGGCCTGACTTACGAGATTGACGGACACCTCTGAAGGGCAAACCTGCTCGCCAGCAGCAGGAAACGCAAAACCAGAAAGCCCGCGTAGACGGTCGTCCCAACTGACAAGCCAATCCAGATACCGATGGCACCAAGCCCGATCTTCAAACCAAGGACGTAGCTAAGAGTGAAGCCGATCGCCCAATTGGCTATGCAGGCGAACAGAAGCGGGATGCGGGTATCCTTCAGTCCGCGCAAACCGCCCGCCGCAATGTGCTGTGCGGCATCACTGATAAAGAAGCTCGCGCCGATCAAAAGCAGGTTTGCCGCCAGTTCTGTCGTCGCACCGGCACCGTCGCGCGTCTGGTCCAGAAAAAGACCGGTAATCTCAAAACGCATCGCCACGACCGCGGTCGTCAGCAGTGCGGCAGCCACAATCCCGAACAGTATAGCGATCAGCCCTGACCTTTTGACGCCGGGGCCGTCACCGCGGCCGACTGCATGACCAACGCGCACGGCCGCCGCTGTGCTGATACCTAGCGGAACCACGTAAAGCATCAAGTCGACCTGGAATGCGATCTGATGGGCAGTGAGTGCGCTGACGCTGACGAGGCCGGCCAGCAGCCCCGCGGCGGAAAACAATCCGTATTCCAGCAAAACAATCAGCGAGATCGGAATCCCGGTTACGATCAAGCGCCGCATGAAGAGCCAATCGAACTGCCAGAAATGAGCAAGGACATGATAGTCTCGGAAAGGGAGGCGCATTGTGGCGAACCACAGAACGGCCAGGAACATCACAAAGTTCACCGAGGTGCTTGCAAGACCAGCCCCGAACAGGCCAAGCGGCGGCAGGCCCAGCTTTCCATAGATCAAGAGATAAGCCATGAGGGCATTGAAGGGGATGGCGCCAAGCGTAATCCACAACACCGGCTGCGGCCGGTGAACCGCGGCCATAAAGTTGCGGAAACCCTGAAACCACAGTGCCGGCACCACACCAAAGGCTAGTCCGAACAGGTATTGCTGTGCGAGCCGCGCCACGTCGGACGCCTCGCCGAAAGCGAGCAGTATTTGCTCACCGTGTAACGCGAATGCCATGATCGGGAGCGAAAGCAGCAGCGCCCCCCAGAGTCCCATGCGCAGCGTGCGTCGTACCGCGCCAAGATTTTTCGCGCCGAACGCCTGGGCCGCCAGGGGCGCGATCGGCGCCAGCAAACCTACGCCAAGAGTGAAGCCAACGAGGAAGATCGTGGCCCCCAGCGCTGCCGCAGCGAGCGCCTCAGGACCGATGCGCCCGATCAAGGCAAGGTCGGTCGTCATCATCGCGACCTGCCCAAGCTGCGTCAAAACCATCGGCCATGCGAGCTTCGCAACTTCGGCAAGCTCGACAGCGAGCTGATGGTTTTTCCCCCATGTCGTCCGTTTGCGCTGGAAGGTGAGCGGCGGCTTTTCGACGAATTTGTCCATAGAAATAACGCTGTCCGGTTTGCTTTGCCGGCTCCACAATCTGCTTCAAGCGAGGAGGATCTGCTTCCCTGCCCTGAAACGCGCGATGGTTACTGAGGCGAGCTCACATCAGCGATTGCGCAGGTCCGCCACAGAGACGAACCGCGTCAGCGCGATAGATCCGCATTGGGCTCGAGCCGCCCACTGCTCACCAACTGATGTGAGCAGCTCCGTCACTTCCGCCAGCGGCGCCGCCTTGGTGTGAAGGAAACGCGGCCGGTGGCCGATGCGCCGAAATGATCGGTCACCAACATCGCCCATGGGTATCGGCGCGAACTGGATCCTGGCGTGCTCTATCGAGCTGGGAAAATCTCGCAAGTGCGCGCAGCCAAAAGGGTACCGGCGTTAAATGTCCCGAAGTCACGTTCCTGGCATACGGGTAGCTGATATCGTCGGTCACCTGTGAATCCTTGTCCTGAACCAGCTCCTCTCTTCAAAGCTCGTGCCAACGCAAAAGCCTTGATTAGAAGGCGATTTGCTGAAGGTGGCGTGTCGCGGCTCTGACAGCGTGTCAGAAATCCGACAGCCGCCGTCAGGAATGCTTAATCTCGACCTTGCAGTGGTTTGAGGCAGACCGTTCAGGCGTGGCCCAACGCTGTCCTCTATAGGAGAGCGACAGCTTTGTTCATTCGATGCTCGATGACCCCAGCGAGCTTCGCTTTCGGCCCGCCTTCAAACAGTTGCGGAAAGCCCACCGCCCGTCCCACTCTGCGCTCGAACAACGAAGGAAGTGTTCGCGCAAAATGGCGAGTCCGCAATCTTCTTCACTCTGTCAGCAGGCATCGACAAAAAAGCGGAGAATCCAATTTGCTGCCGCGCCGCCTTCCCGGACATCTGGAGCTGCAGCGCAGCCGGGAGAATGGATCGGTGTGGTGCATAAGAAGCGCTAAAGCGCGATGAGATTGGGATGAATGGTCATCGCGCCTTAGGTTGTTGTTTGAGCATGATCTCCGCGCAAACGCGTTCCGCTGATGTCGCGAGGGAAAATCGCTTTACACTTTGCGCTAGTGGGGCCCTTCGGGTCTGGATCATGCTCTAGGCGCGGCAAGCCACAAGGGAGGCAGCCGCAAGCGCGCAGCACGGCGTCAGCTTTTTGGGTGGGACGCAGGATCGACGACAGTCAGCAAGACCCCTTAAGACGACCGTCCTCAAGATCGCCGGTGGGCCCGTCCGTACATCCGCCGGTACGGAACCCGACGGGACCCCGGACCGAGAGCCCTCGGCGAGTGACACAACTTTGAGCGCGCGGCATGGAAGTCGGATGGCCCAGACGCGACGCGGCTCGGTTCACGAGAGCCCGGTGCGGCCAGCCGCACGCGCAGCAAAAACCGAAATGGGAAAGTCAAGCGCGCGAAAGCTGGACTTCCTCTCTAGCCATTGTCTCAGCATCATAAATTCTGACCTGAAGCATGGGAAAGCGCTGCTTTAGCTCCTTCGCTGCGGACCAGGCCCCGTCTTTGGTCGCAAATTCGGTTTTCAATCGGCCATCCACTTCGAGAGCATAACCGGAAGCGGGAAGTTTTGGAGTGGCTGCGAGCATTTCATTCCTTTGTCGTGTTGGTCTGATCGACGAGGGCTGCTTAACCTGAGTCGCCCGGCCCTCGCCAGTCGCGTTGGATGACCGGCATCTGTCGCAAAAATAAGGACGCAGCCTCAGGTTGCCGATGGGGAACAGGGAATTCGCGCCTCCAGGCCGCTGAAGGGCGCATCTTCACGCAATTTGAGCCAAAGCAGCGAGACTTGGACTGCCGACGACAGGCGCCCAGTCGGGGCCTGCATCCTCCTTTTGCCGCAAACGAATCGCCCATATAGTCGATAAATGGGAACTTCTGTCATCAGGCCTGGCTACTTGCGAAATTGGCGAATTCGGCCCCGCGAGGCAGTTGTGGGCGGCATCAAGACGCTTCCTTTCGCTTTCTAACCGGAGATGCGGCGTGACATTTCAGATCGTCTTGGGAATGCAGCCAGAGGATGCATCATGAGCGAGCTCTCGCAAGAGATGAGGTCGCGCACAAGTCCTGACGGCGCGATCGTCATGGTCGTCGACGACGACGCTTCGATGCGTGAGGCTCTCACAAATCTGTTCGAATCGGTGGGCCTCAAGGTCGAGGCTTTCGGCTCTGCGGCCGAGATTTTGCAAGCCGACCCGCCCGAGCTGCCGAGTTGCCTCGTGCTCGACATCCGTCTGCCGGGATCGAGCGGCCTCGAGCTCCAGTCCGATCTCGCTAAGGCTAATATCCACACTCCCATCATCTTTATCACCGGCCACGGCGATATTCCCATGACCGTCCAGGCCATGAAGAGCGGTGCGGTCGATTTCCTGACCAAGCCGGTACGCGAGCAGGACCTGCTCGACGCGGTCCAGGCCGCGATCGAACGAGATCGGAAGCGGCGCGACCTCGAAAAAACGGTTTCCGACCTGCGATCCCGCTTCGAAAGCCTGACGCCACGCGAGCGCGACATCCTGCCGCTGGTCACATCCGGCCTGTTGAACAAGCAAGTGGCGGCCGAGCTTGGCCTCGCGGAAATCACCGTCAAGATCTATCGCGGGCAGGTCATGCGCAAAATGCGCGCCAGGACGCTCGCCGACCTCATAAAAATGAGTGAAGCGCTCGGAATTTCCCGTCCCAAGGGCGACGTACAAACCTAAGTATGCTTTTCAATCCTGCGCCGCGCAGCCACTTTCCATAGCGAGGCCGCAACCGCGGCAAGCAGTTCCCCGATCATGGGCCATCATCTTGTCAACGCCACATGTGATTTCGGTCATCGACGATGATCCATCCGTTCGCGACGCGACGACCAACCTTCTGACATCGTGCGGATACATCGTCCAAACCTTTGCCTCTGCCGATGAATTCCTCCACTCGGCACAGTTGCACGAGGCGTCCTGCGTGATTTCCGATATCCAGATGCCGGCGATGAGCGGACTTGACCTGCTCAGGCACATGCGCAGCCTCGGCCATCACATGCCGTTCATCTTGATCACTGCTTTTCCGGACGATGCAGTGCGCGCTCGCGCGATCAACGCCGGCGCGATCGGGTTTCTTGCCAAACCGTTTGTCACGCAAGCCTTGATCAAATGCGTAAAGAGTGCCCTAGAGGGATCGGACGGTCCAAGCGGGTGACGCCTAGACTCTGTCACCACCCATCCCCGGTTCCAGTTTGTCTTGAGATCAACGGCCTTGATGTTCAGCCACATTTTGCGATGGCTGTCCGGTCACGCAGCCTTCATGATGAGCGAGATCGGCAAAGGTGTTGAGCGCGCCGGCTCACGAAACAAGGATTCATGGCGCGTGTCTCAAACCCCACCCGGACCTCCACCAAGGCACATAGCATGGTGACGTACGTTGAACGTGTCAAAACGGTTCAGCAAGAACTTTACATTGCGGTCCAATGAGTATGATCACCGCATTCCCCTGAGAAATGTTTATCTCGCCGGTGAGGTGTTTCTTCACTAGCTGAGTCATGAGCAACCGCATACGGTTGCCAAATCTTCCAAGACGCGACGTAGAGGGGCTTCCTCGCCTTGCCGTCAAGGGGCAAGGCGAGGTCAGCGGTACTGCAGTTGCGACCCCGCCTAGGCCGCAGTGCTGCGCCCGATTTCTTCACACACCTTGGCCGCTCTGGCCGCAACTTTCGCATCCGGCGGGAGGGTCCCAAAACCACCGCAGGTCAAAGAGCCACGAACTTCTTCTGACGTGGCCTGTTCTTGGCTCCGCATCGGCGCTTTCTCTCCGTAAGCCCAAGATCCTGTCGTGCTGCTCATGTTCAGCTCCTTCGAATCGGCCTCGATTGGCCTACTGTGAGAACGAGCAAGGGCCGTGCCAGCGCACGTCACGAGCATTGAGCGCGTGATTGGGCTTCGCATAATCGCGCAAGATCAATCGCCTGCGGTGTTTTGGATCTCACAGTTTGTGCAGCGCTGTCAGACTCAGAACAAGGATCGAGTGCTGGGGCAGCCGGATCCTTGTCCGGCAGACCTAAGTCCAGGCTAGATTTCGCTCCGGCCCAAGATACATGTCGGCAGAAGACTTCGCTCTGCCCTAAGACAAGGGCTCGGGCACCAAACCCGGTTGCATCTTGGAAGAGTTAGGCATCCGATCGTCGCACCTGTCCGCCCTAGCTCCTTTTGACCAGCCATCATGAACCAATTCCCATCGAACGAGAGCGAAGCGCCTATCGAGAATAAAAGCGGACGCACCATCGACTTAGCACAGACCACGGCGGGCGAGTGAGCGGGTGGGAGCAGAGGCAGAATCGACTGTGAAATGCCTAACTAACATTCGATCCCAGGCGATCTCGCTCGTCCTGCCGGTTGCTCGTTGTCGTCATCTTACGCGGCTTTCATTTCTGCTCAGGCAACACATAAAAGCTCACACTGTACAACTTCACGCAGCGTGCGATTCAAGCCTCGCCGGGGCCATCCAGGCATGAGATAGCTGCAGGTGCTGCGGCGTCTGCTTGTTTGCTACGATCAAAGCCGCATCACTACCTCCCAGGTGATGCTGGGGCGGACTCGGCGCATCCCCCGATCCAGTCGTCGATGCCGCCCCATTTTTTTTTGCGATCGATCGGCAGAAAGGGATGCAAAACCGAGCGGCCGCAGCTACGTCTCATCGGCTCCCGCATCTAATCCTCAGAGAGTACGCGCGCGAGCCTATGCGCACATGATGACCAGCATCTCGTCCGGGACCAGAGTCAGTGGATAAAGCCAGATGGAGCTTTGGCCACGTGCAGCTTCCTTCTCCAATTCCCCTGCGCAGGGATCTCAGCTCGCACATAAACCTTGGCACGGGACGTGCAGACCCATTGTTTACCGGGATTTTGCACCACCCTCCCGAGTCATGGTAACGCCGCCTGCGATCATTTCGAGTGGGCGGCGTTGCTGTTTCACCAGGCGACAAACCGCAGCGCGAGCCCTTCACATATGAGTTTGCCGCCCACATTTGCGATGTTGAGGCCTTGCGCGCGGTCCATCGCGATTTTCGGCATCTTGTCCAAGGGATGGCATATGGACGCGGTAATCAGTCCTTCACTCAGGCCCTTGCGTGCCTCGGGTCCCAGGTCGCGGCAGACGATGCGGATTTTCCGCTGTCGTTCGGGAGACAGCTCGCGCATCGCGCCTAAGACGCCCGAAGTGCCGCCATCATTGACGAAGATGCCACTGAGGTCCGGATTTTCGTCGATCAGTTTTCGGACCATTCCATGAACCTTCCCGGGGTCTTCAGGAATCAGTAATGTGTCCCTGATGTCGAAGTCCGAGGCGTGCTCGCGCATGTAGGAGCGGAAACTCGCGTCTGAAATATCCTGGCACTGATAGCGGTGGCTGCCGATCACGGGAAATACCTTGGCCTGGCTCGTTGACCATCTGCCTGATGAACCAAGCCGCTGTTCGACCGACCTTCCAGTTGTCAGTTCCGACAAATCCTGCGCGGCTCGCGGCGGAGAAGTCAGTGATATAGGCGACGACTGGAACGCGTGTGGCCTGCAATTCGTCGATCGTCTGACTAACCAGTGGATGGTCGGCGGCGATGATAGCGACGGCGTCGCTTTGCTTGCCAAGGTTCAAGAGATTGGTGGCAACGGCTTCCGGGGCCAGGTGGTCCTCGAAGAGCACATTCGCCTTGATAGCCGTATCTGTCCGCCGGGATGCCGCAGCGACGATTTGTGCGGCCCACAACTGATGAAGCGGCCGGTGCGACTGTTGCATGAGAAAGCCAAGATTCCGGTGCGGCTTGCTGCGCTCGCGCAGCGTGCCCAATCCATAAAAGCCGATCCTTTCTGCTGCTTCGACGATGCGCTCAACGGTTTCGGAACGCACCGTGGCACCACCATGCAGGAGCCGGTTTACCGTCGACACACTCACGCCGGCTGGTTGCGCCACGTCGGCGACCGTTTGCCGTTTCATCGCTATCTCCGGATATCTCATCCCTAAATGAGATGCCATGACGAGAACATCTCGTTCTTTCTGGCGTC
Source organism: Bradyrhizobium sp. UFLA05-109 (assembly GCF_054185165.1). Taxonomy (NCBI): domain Bacteria; kingdom Pseudomonadati; phylum Pseudomonadota; class Alphaproteobacteria; order Hyphomicrobiales; family Nitrobacteraceae; genus Bradyrhizobium; species Bradyrhizobium sp. UFLA05-109. Next base: position 53,664 of record NZ_JBBIAR010000009.1, read on the forward strand.
TCAAAGTAACAGTCAAGCCGCATTCAACGAAGTGCACACGTCTACCCCAACGCTCCTCGAACGGGCCGACAAGCGAACCAGAAGGATGTGAGTTGGCACGCTGTCGGTGAGGAGCTGCCGCTCCGCATCGTAACGGTACGCGAGCATAGCGTGACTGGTAGCCGGCAACAGCCGACCAGCTGTCGGTCTGGCGGATGAAGGGCTGACCATGCACAATTGGTTGGTTCCCCAATAGTTGGAGCTACTCTTTTAATGGCTGGCGGAACGTAATGACTGGCGGAACGCTGACCGGTCCCTAGGCCGCTTCAGGTACTGCAGCGATGTGGGGGCTACACGTATTTAATTCGCTAGTGTGGCCGTGCTGTTGTCGGTTGCGCGCAAGAGAGCGGCCGGCGTATGGACGCGTGCCTTTACGCGCCTGAGCGAAACGCGCACATCGAAGTATCAACACGAGGGTCTCGCGCCACCTCGGCAAACTCGCCGCTCCAAAAGCTCGTCGACACCTCACCAGCTCTTCTTGAATCCCGCCGTCAGACTCATGTTCGTCCAGCCCTGCGCGGTCTCCCCGATCGAGCTTGCGATGGTGATACCATCGAACAGCTTCTGCTCTGCGCCAAACGTGCGCAGCCATTTATCGTCAGTGGTCGACATGCTCTGACCGACGACAAAGCTGGTGCCGATCCCCGCGATTGTGACTTTGGCCGATTGACGGGTCTCGTAATTGCTTACTTGTCCGCCGATGCCGACGAACGGCATCTTCCCCTGCTGCATCACGTTGTAGTCGATCTGCACGGCCAGCGAGTGTACATTGGGCAGCGGCACCGACTTGGTGAGCGAGGCGCCGATCTTGCTGCTGTCTGCGCCCGGATCGAGGCGCGCCTCCACAACTGTTTTGTCCCAGATGACGCCTGCACCGGGCGTGGTCGCTACAGCCCAGACATTGCCGGAGGATTGCGGCACGTTTCCACCGTTGGCTGCCTTCTCGGCCAGCAAATCCGACATCGTGGTGTGCTGGCGCGCCACGGTCATGTCGGCGCCGATCCAAGTCTCCCAGAACGGCGAGATCGACTGCTTGGCGGTGACGGCGGAAGCGCCGTTCGATTGCGTACTAGATGACCAATTCAGCCTGTCGCTGGCGGGCGCGGCCTGCGTGGCGTGCGGCGCAGCGGCAATTATGGATGCGAGAACGAGTACGGCCATCCAGAGGGGCAGCTTGGCGCAGTCAACTCCTGACCTGACCACAGCCCTGTTCGGGGTCGACTCGGAGTCAAGATGCATTGCGAGAAACGGTTTTGTCATTTGAAGATCTCGTGGCGGCATTCTCGCTTGTTGCTTACAACTTGACGCTACGCTCGATTCAAGCCCTTTCGCCCGAGTACGTTACATCGCTACGACCAGAGATCGAATGAGAGGCGGCACGAGCAAGACGCCATAGCTCTGTGCTTCAGAGAAACCGCAAGTAAATCGCCCAAGTTTGAGAGTACGTAGTTGCCTGATCGCCGGCCTTGCTGTTTACCCGCCACAACAAGGAGTGCCGTGACGGCGCATGGGTGTCGAACTTGGATCGGGCGGCACGAATATTTGCGCCGCTCGGCCAACCAATCCCCGTGGCCATCGCCGCATACCTTGATTCAGATATTGTCTGAAATTCTTGCTCACGCTTATAAGAGTTCTAACCTGACCTCTCGATTATGTGCGCCTTCTTTGCATCCCTGCACTGTTGCGGTTCGTCCATTTGACGTCGTCAGCGCCGGATCAAAATAGCCGCGGAGGATATCACAACTCGCGGCATAATCGGAAAGCTTACGTACGAGGTTGTGACGTCAGGTTCGGCTTCGCAACCACTTGCGTGCAGTTGCGACACATGTTGTTGTCCAAAAGCGATGATGCCTGACGTCTCTAATCCGCAAGCTATTTGCGAACACGACATCGGGTACATTGCTGCTTGGGCGGCCCGCAGTTTTTGAAGGAGAAGAGCATATGCAGTTCAGTGGCAAACGACTGTCGATCCTGCTGTCGTTGTTTGCGGCTGCGAGCATGAGCACGATCGCCAAGGCCGATGAGCCCTCGCCGAAATACGCCGAAGTACTCAGTGCACTGCAGACCGGCAAGGATGTGAAGCTCATACTGGACCTCAGCCGCTGCACCACCGTCGATGGCGGCAAGCCCGGGCCGGCCGTACAGGGCGGGTTGACTATTAACGCCTTCAGGGTGAGCGCCCAGCACGGCATCAGCTTTGCCAATGCGCATCAAACCGTGGACAGCTCCGGACACCCGGTTACGGAATATATTCGCCACAGCCTCAGCCGCGAAGGCAAGGTCACGGTGCGGGCCTCCAAGCTCTCGGTCGGGGCTACCGAAGTCGTGGATCAGGGTGATTTCGTCTGCGAACTGCCGGACGGCGCGAAGTTCGTCTGGTAATCGGGAGAACAGCTCGCACGACGGTGGTGCGGCTTTGTCGCGCCTCCGATCGAAGCCATATAGACAATCATTGAAGCCAACACGGCAGTCGCGATCATGCGATAGCCAGTTGGCTTCCCATGGTCTCGGGTCGCCACGTAGAACGATTGAATCAGTGGCTGAAGCTGTTTTCGCCGAGGTGACGCGGTGCGCAGAGATGCTCGCCGCGCGGATATTTAAGCTATCGCGCGGGTTTTGGGAATGATGGCTTTGAGCCCCTTGTCGGGCGCGCGTCGCGGATGAGATCGGTCATAAATCGCATCTGCGAACACAACTTCGACCGGAACATTTCGAGACGCAAGCCTGCTTGCGCTCCGCGGTACTTATGCTCGCATCTTGATCAGAAAGTCGCTGACCTTCCCTTGCAAAGAAACGATGTTGTTGCCCAACTCTTCGACGTTATCGACAACCTGGCCTGCCGATGAGCCAGAGGTGCGCGAAGCATCGCTCAGTCGGTCAATATCTCGGGACGCCTCCCGCATATCAGCACTGATGTGTGCGATACTCTTTGAGATGTCGTTCGTAACAAGCGATTGCTCTTCTATCGCTGCCGATATGCTGCTTGAGATCTCGCGCATCTTGTCTATTATCCCAGCGGTGTCCGCCATCGCCGCTGCCGCCAGCCCACTCCTCTCCTGAATGGCAAAAATTTGAGCGTCGACCTCGCTGGTCGCCTTTGCGGCCTGAGCAGCGAGATTCTTCACTTCGCTGGCCACCACCGCAAAGCCTCTGCCTGCTTCACCGGCTCGCGCTGCCTCGATCGTCGCGTTGAGCGCCAGCAAATTGGTCTGCGATGCTATTCCCTCGATGAGTTGGACGACGCTACTGATCTTCGCAACCGATGCGACGAGCTCATTCAAGGTCGCTTCAGCGTGGGCGGTCTTTTCGCGCGCAGTCTGCGAAATGTTCGCTGAAGTCGAAACTTGCCTACGAATCTCCGAGATCGAGGCCGAGAATTGTTGGGCAGCTGACGACACGGAACTTGAGTTCTCTTCCGTCTTCTTCACTATTCCGGTCATGCCTTCCGTGCGAAGACAGACGTCGTTTGTGGACGTTGTAATTGCCAACGAGACTGTTTGCATGTGCCGCATGGAGTTCGCCACCACATCGACAACCCGCGACACCTCGCTTTCAAAGTTCTTTGCAAGACTCAACCGCTCCTCGCGCATGCGGACCAGATCCGTTATATCCTGCCAACCACACACAACTATCGGGCGGCCCTCAAATATAGAAACCACAAGACTTGTCCTGACCGGAATCGAACTTTGATCCTTGCGACGAAGCCACCACTCTATCGCGACATGGCCTGATTGCATGACGGCTTTATTGGTCTCTTCGAACATCTGCGCAACGCTCTTACCGTTCGGCTGCGGATCGATCGAAAGCGAGGCAAGTGCCAGTCCTCGCATTTCTTTCCTATTGGAAAACCCGAGGATGTGAGCTGCGGCATCGTTGCTCAGGACGCACTTGTCGGCGTCGAAAACTGCGATACCGTCCTTGAGGGACTCAAAGGCGTTGATCGCCATCACATCGTCCAAGGTCGGCGCTGCGGTCTTCCTTCGCGTCGATATCGCGAAGGAAACAGCCAACAATAGTCCACCGACAAGCAGCCCGCTCCAGAAGTGAATTGACAACACGTCCCCATTGGCTACCACGGTTGCCGCCGGGATAGACAACGCCAGTGCGAGATTTGATATTCGATTGTGCCACATCGAAGCCTCCCAGTGCGGATGAACCCAAGTCAGGTGGCTGTATCGAATCTCGATTAAGAGTCTCTTTCAGTCCTGTACGACCTGGCTGGGCAGATCGGCCTGCTCCATGTGAACCTCTCATGACGAAATCGGAGGCGCGAAGTGTTTGGAGGCGATCAAATTGAGGCGCGGCCATATCAACGCTCGCACTGTCCGCAGTCGACGCGTTGATGAATCTGGACGATTTCTATCTGTTGCTCGTTCGGCGATACAGGCGGACATCAAGGGTACGCATCCTTTGCAAGTAGCGCGCATATACCCAAGTATAGTGGTCTATACACAGGTATAAGTCGGAGCTTTTGAGCAGGGCGACTCGGACGCTCTTCGAGCAATGCGACTCCGCGCACTCTCCAAGACTCCGCGGTGATGCTCGCACAGCAAAGCAAGCAGGCGCCGAATAGCGCGGAGCTTTCCGTCGAAAGTGCCCGCGACCACCGCTCGTTCGATCTGCGAAAGCAAATCCTGCAGCTGCTCGAATGCATCAGCCGCGCGCGCGTGAATAAATGCGAATCATCATCGCCGTCCGTCGGCCAGTGCGGCGATCGCGGTCTTCAGCATTGCCCCGTCGCGCGACCCGGATCCGAGGCCCGGGCGGCAAAATTCGATCTCTATAGGCGCTCGCCGGGGCTGAAAGCGGCGCGCCCCGAGGCAGGACTACCCTCGATCGTATATAATGCCGAGCCGCATCCTTCGGCTGCTGATGAAGACGTCGCACATCCCCCGAAGGTGACCGCTGCGGCGCCTAAGCTTGCGAGATACTGCCCGTACAAGCACATTTACTTCAAGCGCTGATGGTCGATGGGTTCGAATCGATGATCCAAACTCCGAGATAACGTTTGATATTCAGTCCTGGCCGATCCTTCCAAATCTGACCGTGCCTGAAGCTGCAATGATCGCGACTGCTAGTGAGGACATCAAGAGCGACATCACAAGGGCGATCGCAACCTACACAGTTAAGGAAGATCGACATGCTGCCCGAACAACATTGGGTCGCAATGAACAGCAGCCACCAGCCGAGTGAGCGGATATCGCGCGGGTGCAGCCGTCGAAATTCAACAGGATGTCGGGCCACTCGAGATGCGTACCGACCCGCTCTATTTGTTTGACCAGCGGCCTCATTGACCAAACCGGTCTCACGTTCTTGGAAAGCAGTCCCAAATTGGGTTCAATACTTACGAACGATCCCAACCTTGCCCACCTTGACGTTTCGGGGAGTCGGTCTGATCTTTCGGAAGTGAAAATGTGAGCGGGAAGGTCTTGGCAAAAAGAGAATGGAGTGCGGCCTGCTCCTCTACAAGGCGTCTTTCCATGAACTGGCGTTCTGCGTCCGACAGTGTTGTTTCTAGCAGTCGTCGACACCGGTGTATGTTGTTGCGATGAGCCCGAATTCGAGCCAAGTCTTCATCGAGCATCGTGTCACTCCCGAAGACCCATGTCCTCGTTGATTTCGAGCAGCAGCAAGAGATTTTGCAGCGAAAAGCTTCGGCCTGTTTAGAGCGCGCACGCCGCATCGGAAAGGGAGGCAGCATGCATTTCGCCCACTTTCTGAACTGGTTTCTCCATTCCAAGTCGTCCTTCGCCAAGGGCGCGATGTGCAGGATCCCGCTCGCCGGCCTAAGCCGATACATAGACGATGATTGATATTGATTACTGCGACGGCTTGCCGCGCGACGCTTGAATCCCGCATCTGAGCGCCTTTTTCGAAGGATTTCGTCATGCCGGCAAGAAATATGCTTGCCCTGCTATCTACCGCCGGAGCCTAACGCGGCACACCTGTTCTTCTAGCTGGCCAGTCGGTGATACGAAACTGGCGCCATGCTGATCACTTCGAACCGAAGCGTTGCCGAATGGGGTAGCGTGTTCGGTGGCCGCCACCGCCCGCCATTAGGCGCGTCGGCGGCGGCGGCGGGCTGCCTGGTTGTCTTCGTAGAGTGCGTGCAATGGCTCCTTGAGGATCGACCTTTCGATTGTTTGCGTCGGCTGCACTGGTGGGTGCTCAATAAGGATGATCGCCTCCAACCGCGAGGGCGAAAAGCGTCTTGCCTCGTTCTTTTCGTCGCCGGGCAAGCCTCAGACTCGGAGTATATTCGCAGATCATGACGTACGGCGCTGCGGTGTTCCTGCAGGTCGTAAAGTAGCTCTCTGGATGTGCTCGCCGACACAAGAGCGCTATCTGCAAGCACCGCCCTGCCCCACCATACGGAAATTCAGGGACAATGAATACTGCTGGAATTGGTAGGCGTTCTTTCCCGATCGTCATCTAGTTGTACAAGCCAAACGAATAGACGATCGCACAAGCGCGATGAGGAGCAGGTTTGGATCCGAGCCATGCCGCGTCTCGAAGAACCGCGAAAGTTCGTGCAAGATAAGCGAAGCTGCGCAGCAGTTTTTTTTGAGCGCGCGCGACAGCGCGCGTTTCAAGAACGCCCGGCGCGGTAGCGGCAATAACAAGGCGCAAGGGATCGACGCCGAATGGCCGGAACGCCTCGGCGGTCCGGTTCACGAGAGCCCGGTTCGCTCGCGAATGCGCCCATCTCGCCTTATCCAACATCCTGAAGAATTTGGATGATTTGAGTTTCATTCATTAGGATTACGGCGCGCTTACCGCGATCGTGAATCCGACGGTTATGGCCGTGTGCAAGAGTGCTTGCATGTCGCGCGTCTAAAGATATTGCGAAAATGGGTTTCATGGATCCGACTTTGCCGAATGGCATAGCTCGACGGCTTGAGCTGTTGCTCTAGCTTCTCGCCACGTAGCCCAAACTGCGGTTGGGGTATTGTCCTCCCGGAACAGATTCCGCATTGTGCATGGATCGGACGCTAGGGTCATCGTCGTGCTCGCCGCCACCGTGCTGCGCCTCCTCATAGGCGCCCACACCAGTGCGCACCCTATCGTCCGTTCTCGCCAGGCGCTGCGGCGTCAGATTGGGGAAGCAATGCCGCAGCGAGCAAGGCGGATAGAGCATAGCCGACGCCCGGCATTATCAGCGTAACACCGTAACCGAATCTCGCCGCGACAAACCCGCTTGCTGCGAAGCCCACCAATGCGAACGCCGACATTACCGAAGTCAGAAACGTGACATCTGTTCCCGCCTTGCCCGGCCTTGCGAGTCCGAGAAACCAGCTCGTAAAGGTAACATGCTGGACGGCGAGTGCCGCGAACACCATCCCAACGCTCGCGACAGCGCTCATGCTTGCGCCCAAATAGCGATCGATAATCGACAGCCCTCCAAAACCGATGGCCAGAACAGCGCAGCCCCATATCAGGCCTCGGTGCGGCGCCATTCGCATCAGGATTGCGCTGGTCAGCGGGGCAATGATCGTAAACGTGAATACGTTCGAGAGCGCTCCGATCCAGCCGATATCTGCCGCGGCAAAGCCGATATCGACGAGCCGCAACTGCACCGTTGCGAAGGCCACAGCGATTCCGATAACGCCGGGCGCGATCAATGCTGCCGTCGTCCACAGGCCGTTGTTGCCTAGGATCGCGAAAACAGACAGGTGTCGCGGCGGGCGCAACCGGTCCTTGCCAAGGAGCGGTTCAGGAATGGCAAACACCCATCCAACGAAAACGGCGAGCAGCAGCGTCAACCCCAGCAAGGCCGGACGCCAACCGACAATCTCAATCAATTGGAGGCAGACAGCGCCGCCGATCACATGTCCGATGACCCGGCCCCAACCCAGCAGCGCGGCCCCGAGTGGCCGCTCGTCGGAATCGAGGGCGTCCGCCATGTAGCCCAACGTTGCGATCCGCTGTGTGGCGGCAATGGTCGCAAGCGCGAGAGAGACAAGAAAAACCAGCATGAAATCGGTCTTCGGGTTCAGAAATGCCATTGCTACCAGCACGGCGGTGCTGGCGACTTGGGTCACCAGTAACCATGAACGCCTGAGCCCGAGACGATTGAGGCTCCATCGGTCCACGACGGGGGCCCAAAGAAAGTTGACGGTGAAGGCAACGAATGCCGTGCTATACAAGCCGACGAGTTCCAGGCTGGCGCCGTTGCCCCGGAGGATTACCGGAACGGCCGAATAGATGAACGCGATCGCCAGATACTGTTGACTGGCCAACGCAACCATTCCGATACGTGGCATGTAACGACTTTCCATCAACCTCTTCCTCCGAATGAGCGATTTCGCATGCTCACCTCGAGCACGGTTTGAACAGGTGACGGATCGTTCAACGCAGCCACGCCTCGAAGCGGGATGGGCGGCTTTCGAGATATGGAGAAAGCGCTGAGGCCGCGGACAGCTCGTCGTTTCGATCGTTAGTTGGTCACCTTGCGACGTCTTCCGCTTGCGCGCCGAGTTGCCGTAACGCTTGAAAGGAAGCAGTCCGGCCCGGTGCCAAATTCCTCGCGCTATATCATTGTTGCGCTCGCACAATGAGGAACGGGCAAATCTCTCGCATCAGCTGCATTCAGAACCCGGCGTTGGCGGTTGCGATTACGGGGCTAAAGCGCGATGAGATTAGGATGAATCGTCATCGCGCTTTAGGTTGTTGTTTGAGCATGATCTTTTCGGAAAACCGCTCCACACTTTTCCGGATCATGCTCTAGCTTCCGGGCAGACCCAATTGGCCGCCAGCCCGTGTTCGCCGCGGGCCCTTAATGGCCGAAAGCCGGCCGAAATGGCTGCGCAGCTTGCGAAAAGCGCAATCCTTGTGGTTCTGCAAGAACGAACTCCAGATCTCATCAAACACTCCGCTGCGCCCGCTCGTTTCAGCCGAGCGCCGTACGCGTCGGTGACGGCGGTACGATTGGAGCAAGCAGCGTGCCGCTTAAAATCGGAGGATCTCTAGCGCCTCGTATTGGTACGCGCGTCAGTTTTGCGACATTCGTCTCTAGCCTGACATTCGCGCTGTTGCGTTTCGGCGGCAAAAACCGCACCAAACCACGCGCAATTCAAAGGCAGGACGCTGGGATTTTACACGCGCGCCCAACCCCTCTGCCGCCGACGGCACAGGTCGCGTGGGCGCTTGCGTTGTGTAGTTTGAGCGATGGAGACGGGTTGTTCGGATTGACAGCTTGGCCGCCTTTGTCGGAGGACACCTCGCGCATGTGATCGGAAACGTAAGCACGATAGTCTGAACGGAGGATCAGATTCGGCATTTGGTGGAGCACTTCGCTCGGAGATCGGGAGGTTGTCAGTACTTATTTTGGCGGCGGCACTCCGACGCTGCTAACGGAGCATCAATTCGGCGAGCTATTCGCCGCCCTCGATACTGCAGTTCCAAAACGACGCCGACGAGCGAGCGCGTTCAGGCCGGCGCACGCTGGCCTCCCCCCGCGGCGGCGCTGCGATAGCGGCTGGTCGAGGTCTGGTAGTACTGCGCGCGGATGGCCGCCATGGCCTCGATCAACGGTCCCCAAGGCGGAGGAAAGCGTTCTTCGGCCATGACCCGGTGCAGCATGCGCGTATGGCCGGCCAGCTCGTCGTCGAGGAACTCGACCACAGGCATTGACGGATAGCGCTGCAGCAGCAGGATCGCCGCGTTGTCGGCCTCGCCGGCCGACATGTCCTTGTCGCGTCCATGCAGATCGTTCTGAAGGCGCCCTATCGCGGAGATGAGCCGTAGGACCTGGCGAAACGCGGGACGCGCGCGCAAGGTCGCCATGTCCAGCCCCCACAGCAACGACAGGCAACAGAACACGTTCGCGTAGGCGATCGAATCGATGCCGTTGTGCAGGTACTCGGCGTAGGACCAGCGTTCCACCCCTGCCGCCTGCGCGTGCCCGGCGCGCAGCGCCGCGCAGTAGCGCCGGGTATCGTCAAGAAGCTGAGCATAGTCGCGACGATCGTAGGCGAGCGCGGCCAGCGAAGCGCGCAGCACAGCGCATCCCTCGAAGCCGGGGAGCGCGCACGGAACGCCCTGCCCCAGCGCCTGCTCCACCGCGGCGAGCTGCTCCGGCGCGATCAGGCCAAGGTCGTTGCAATCGTCGAGCCAGAACAGCAGCGCCAGTTCGCGATAGAACGCCACGATCAGCGTTTCATCCTGCGGATTGCGGCCGGTACGGGCGCTGGTGTCGCGCAGGCTCGGGTGGATGCGCTGCAGGATGTACTGGCCGCCCCTGACCGCTTCCACGGCATGCTCGTCGGCGAACCCGGTCAGGGAACGCCCCCACTCGAGCACCTGCTGCAGCGCGCGTTCGGTCTGGATCATGGCGCCGCTCCTGCTCCCTCGGCCAGGACGCGCTGGCCCCAACCAAGCGCCAGCCACAGCCCCGCGAGCTCGGCCACGCGCACGACCCGGGTGGGGCAATACAGCTCCTTGCCGATCCACAGCGGCGTCTGCGGCAATGCATGCGCCGCATGGCGGGCGAGCATCCACTCCAGCGCACGCGCCACCGCCTGCGCGATGCGCCGACGTCCTGTCGGCCCTTCGCTCCCATCCATCACGCGCAACGCGAATAGCGCATAGGCGGTTTCCTCGAATGTGGATGCGCGACCGGCGCCCCAGCCGCCGTCGGCGCACTGCGCCAGCAGCAGCGACGCCAGCGCGCGCTCGTCTCGCCACTGGGGCTTGCCTTGCGTCAACGCAGCGACCGCATGCGCGGTGGGATACAGCCACGAAACGTGCCATTTTTCGTTGTCCCATAGACCGCGCGCGTTGCGATTGGCCTCGACGTAGGCGCTAGTGCCGGCAGCTGGCTTTCCCAACAGTCGCAACGCATGCAGGGCATGGATGTTGGTCGACACCGAGGCATTGCGCTCGCCGGGGAAGGTGACGAACAGCTTGCCGATTTCGAAATGGCGCAACGCATCGACCGCCGGGTCGCGGCCTGCGAGGCGCAGGACGCACAACGCAACGGCGGTGTCGTCGGCATCGGCCGCGAAGTGCAAGGCCGGGCCCAGACCGCGCACGCCCAGGCGGGCGTCGAGCTGCGCGACGATCACACGCACCGACTCGGCGAGCGCGGGATGCGCGAACAGCCCGGCCAGATGCAGGGTGTACAGCGACCAGCATGGCTCGAACACGTTAATCGGCCAGACGTTGGGAACGACACCTTCGATGCCACTGCGCGTCGCCCGCGATGCCGCCTGCAGATAGGCGTCGGCGCGCCCGACCTGCGTCGTGCTCCCCTGTGTCACGGCGCGCGCACGCCACGCGGCGGTGGCCGCCGGACTGATGCCGATGCTGCCGTCGTCATCCGGGCATGCAGTGGTGAGCGACGTCCCCCAGGCTTCAAAGGAGTGCAGCAACGGATGGCCGCTCGGCAACTTTGCCACCGCCCCCAGCTTGATCAGGCATGCTTGCCGCAACGGCAACAGCGCCGGGTGGCGCGGAAACGCCATGTCGCCCAGCAAGGATGCGGCCTCGCCGGAAAACTGCGGCAGGATCAGCTCCGCGCCGATCGGCGCGTCTTCCGGCACCGCATGCGCGTAGGGATCGGGCTGGCGCCCGAGGAATCGGCTTGCAGCCTGGACCGCGTCGGCAGCGCCGGGAAGAGGATCGGCACGCTGCAATGCCATCAACGCCGCCCACGTGGGCACATGGCGGAACAGCGGGAAGTCCGCGCTTCCCCATCCGCCATCGGCCTGCTGCTGAGCGATGAGCCACCCGTATGCGTCCTGCCGAGCGGTGACGTTGCCGTCGAACTGCAAAGCTCGCGCCGTGTCGTAGACGGACGGACCGACGCTGCCGCCATCGCTCATCTCGCTCAGCAGGTGGCGCAATTCGGAAAGGATCTGTTCGGACAGCGCGTTCACGCGGGATGTTCCTTCTCCAGAGATTGACGAGAACCAGGATCGGGCAGACGTCGCGCACGTCCCCGCAGGCCCATCGCGGCACCGCGCATGGGCAGCGCCGCAAGGCCGCCCTGCTCCGGCGCGGGGACGCCCCGATGCTGGCGCCGGTCCGCCGCATAGGCTTGCGCGCAGCGCGGCCGTGCTGGGCACCGCTGCGATCGGCGCCGCGGACTCGGACACAGTGCAGTATGCACCGCCGCCACCGGCCGATCGCAGCGGCACAGGCGCAACTCCATGCGGACGAGCGCGCTCATGCGCATGGCGTGTGCTTTAACAGATACGCGTTTGCCCGCTTCGCGATTTGCGCCAACCGTTCCGCACGCGGCCCCAGCGGGGCGATGGCCTCGCCGGCGTCGCGCAACAGATCCGACGCGAACTGTCGCGCTGCCTGCAGCCCCATAATCGACGCGCAGGTCGGCTTCTGCGCCGCCGCGTCCTTGCCGGGGGTCTTGCCCAGCGTCGCGGTATCCGCTGTCGCGTCGAGAACGTCATCGATCACCTGCAACGCCAGGCCGAAACAGGCGCTGTAGCGATCGAGTGCACAGTACAGCGCAGCGTGCGCGGCATCCTCCGTGATGGCGCATAGAACGCCCATGCGAACGGACGCGCGCACTAGCGCTCCGCTCTTCATCCGGTGCATCGCGATGATCCTGTTCAGCTCGACGTGCTTTCCGACCAGCGACAGATCCATGGCCTGCCCACCTGCGGCACCCTCGGCGGACACCGCTTGCGCCAGTTCGCGCACGATCGCGATACGGTTGTCGCCCGGCGCATCCAGGCTCGCCAGGGTCAGGAACGCGTGCGCCTGCAGCGCATCGCCGACTAGGATCGCAGTGGCTTCGCCGAACTTGACGTGCACGGTCGGAAGGCCGCGGCGAAGCACGTCGTCGTCCATCGCGGGGAGGTCGTCGTGGACGAGGGTACAGGCGTGCATCATCTCGATGGCGGCGCCGACGTCGTCGAGCATGTGCGCCGGCGTGTCGGCCAGTGCGCCGGCGGCTAGACAGAGCAAGGCGCGGGTGCGCTTCCCGCCATGCAAGGTGGCGTAGCGCATCGCCGCCATCAGCTCGGTCTCACCGTCGTCTTCGACACAGAGAAGACGTGCCAGCGCCTGTTCGACCCGCTTTGCACCCTCCTGCATCCAGATCTCCGGCAGCAGCCTGCCAGATGCGCCGCCCGCCTGCGCGCCCAATCCGCCGAGCGCGGAAACGCCAGTCCGATCGTCGGATAGCGTAAAACCGGTCCGCATGTTGTTCATGTCCTTGTACCTGACAGAAGACGGCCGCGGCGAGCGGCGAGCCACCGCAGTGTTAGCTGCGTCGCACCCAGCGCGCGCGCCGAGTGCAGCAATGCCGCGCATCGCCGGCGCCGAGGTCCCGCCACAGGGGCATGCGATGCCAGCTCATGAGAATCCGATGCGGATTGTCATGGACGGATGTGCGGTCGGGTAATAGCGCCGGCCTTTTTCGATGCCGCTCAGCAACCGCGGCCGAACCCCGGCCTTGTGCATGGTCAGTGCCAAGGCGATGCAGAACTGCACCAGTTCAAGCCATACCAGATGGTAGCCGATGCAGACGTGTGGGCCGGTACCGAACTGCAGCATGTCAATCGGCCCGATCGGCTTCGTGCGTTGCAGCCAACGCTCTAGGCGGAACTGATCAGGCGCCTCGTGCAGCAGCGCCGAGGTCGAAAAATGCAGCAGCGGGATGCACAGACTGGTGCCCGCGGGAATGCGCCGTCGGCCGAGTTGCAATTCCTGTAGCGCGCGACGCGGCAGAAGCGTGATCGCCGGACGCATGCGCAGCGTCTCGCGGAACAGCGCCTCGGCGACCGGACACTGCGCCAGATCGGCGTGTCGGGTCGGCACCGCGCCCACGCGTTGCGCCTCCTCAACCAGGGCATCCCACAGCACAGGCTGCCGCGCGAGCTCGATCACCATCCAGGCCATCGTCGAGGCGGCGGTGTCGTGACCAGCAAGCAGCAGCAAGCGGATATTGGCGATCAGGACATCATCGGAAAGCACATCGTCGCTGCGATCGAAGGCGCTCACCATGTCATTAATCAACCCGGTCCGCGCGGCATGCGCGCGCGCGTCGCGGACGAACTGGCGCAACTGGGCGTCGATCCAGTCGCGGGCGGCGCGGCCGCGCCGCAAGGGCAGTCCGGGCAGGTCGAGCGGGGGCGCGACGATCAATTGCAGCAGTTGCCGGTACTTGCGATGCCATACCGGCAGGTCCTGCGCGGGGATTCCCATGAGGCCGAAGTTGAGCTTGAGCATCAGGTCGCCGGTTTCGCGCAGGATGCTTACTTCACCACGGTCGCGCCACGCCTGTACCCGCGCCCGGATGACGGGGGCGAACAGCTCGCCGATGCCGGCCTGGGTCAGCCCCTTGGGCAGGAACGCCGCCTTGATCGCATCGCGCGCCTGCCGGTGCGCGCCGCCGTCCTGGGTGACCAACGTTCCGCAAAACAAATCGGGCGCGATCTCTTCGATCAGCGCCGAGGACACGTCCTTGTGCCGGAGCAGTTCGAACGCATCTGGATCCAAGCAGGTCATCATGTGTCCGGCAGGACCAAAATCCAGCCAGAAGTGGCTGCCGAGCGTCCGTTCCGCGCGCTGAAGCAGGCGCGGCAGGTCGCAGACAATGGCGGGAAGATGCCCGACCAGGGGGAAAGCGCCGGGCACGACCGGGATGTCGTAGCGCAGCCGGTGTCGGCGGTTCAGCGGGTTGAGCAGCATGTGCATCAGCAGTGCGGCGCCGCGGCCGCTTCGGCGGTGTCGCCGGCAGGCCACGTGGCGCGGCCGTTGCCATCGGCGGCGTAGGTCGGCTCACGCGCCAGCATGCCGCCGGCGATGCTCACGACCTGGCCGGTGATGAACGCAGCATCATCGCAGAGCAGGAAGGCCAGCAGCGAGGCAACGTCCTCGGGGCGGCCGACGCGAAGCAGAAGCTGGTGCCGGCGCAGATGCCGCTGCATGCACCCGTCCAGCTTGGTGAGGAAACGCCCGGTCATGATCAGACCCGGCGCAACCACCTTGCAGCGGATCTGCGCGTGACCGTACTGGGTGGCGAGCGAGGCCGCCAGCATGTTGATCGCCGCCTTCGACGCGGCTGTAGGACGCCTGCGCGGTGTCACCCGCTGGGCCCCTGGCACGACAACATGTTGACGATCGCGCCACCGCCGCGGGCGATCATCCGTGGGATGGCCTGGCGGCAGCAGAGCAGGGTGCCGCGCAGATCGGTCGCCATGGTCTGATCCCAGACCGCCAGGTCCAGGTCCAGGATCGCGCGGTCGCGCGGGGGCAGATGCATGGCGCTCGCGTTGTTCACCAGCAGGTCGACCCCATCGAAGTGTCGCTCGGCCGTCTCGAACAACGCTGCCAGCGACTTCGCATCCGCGATGTCCATGGCCATGGCCAGCGCCTGGCCCGGTTCGGCCGCGATCTGCGCGGTGCAGGCGATGGCTGCCGCCATCAATGTCGGCCACCAACACTTTGCCGCCCTCGCGCGCGATGGCGAGGACGCATGCCTTACCGATGCCGGCACCCGCGCCGGTCACCACGGCCACCTTGCCTTCAAACCGTCCCATCGTGTCCTCTTGGACTGCGATGGTCTTTCGCGGCATATTGGTCGGTCTGCGCCGGAGAAGGCGCAGGGTCGGCGCTGGCGCGCTTGTCATCGCCAGCGTCGCTTTCGATGACCCGAATGGCGGCGACCGGGCACTGGCTGGCCGCGAGTTGCACAGCGGCGTGCAGCGCCTGCGGGACCGTCGCCACGCACACTTCAGCCACGCCGTCCGGTTCGCGCTGGCGAAAGGTGTTCGGCAGAGTCAGCACGCACTGCCCAGTGGTTCCGCAAAGATCCTGGTCGACCACGACACGCATCTCAGCCCCCCTGAGCATGCAGCCGCACCGGCAGCGCGCGGAACGTCCTAAGGAACCCCGAGGGCTCCCGGGTCGGCTGCTCGGCCAATGCCAGCCCGGGGAAGCGCGCCTGGATCCGCGGCAGGCTCTCGGCCAACTCCACCCGGGCCAGTTGCGCCCCGAGGCAGAAGTGGATGCCGTGGCCGAAGGTCAGCATGATCTTCCCGTCGGTCGACATGCCAGGAGTGGTGCCGTAGAACCGCGCGGGATCGAAGCGGTCGGGATCGGCGAAGGCGTCCGGGTCGCGATTGCCGGCCGCGATCAGCAGGCGCACGTCCGCGTTCTTCGGGATCACCACGCCGCCCAGTTCGATGTCGTGCTGGGCGATACGCGGAGTGGCGCTGAACATGGCGGCCGCGTCACAGCGTAGGACTTCTTCGACGAATGCCTTCACGCCCACGGCGTCTCCCTGCAGCCAGTGCCGCTGTTCGGGATACGCCAGCATGGCCAGGAACGCATGGTCGATTGTCGCAGCAGTGGTGGTGAAGCCACCCAGCAGCATGCCCCACAGCATGCCAATCAACTCCGCATCCGACAGCGTCTCGACATCGTCGTCGCGCGCGCCGACTAGCATCGACACGATGTCGTGGCGGGGATCGGTGCGTTTGCGCTGTATGAGGCCGCCGAAGTAGGCCTGCACCCTGGCGCTGGCCGCGTCCGCCTCGGCGAGCTGGGGATCGCTGGCGTGCGGGTTCAGGCCTTCCATAATGGTGCGGATGCCCGAGGCGAGCCCGAACATGTCGTCCTGAGGCATGCCGAACAGTTCGGCGAAGACCAGCATGGACGAGGCCAGGGCGAATTCCCGATGCAGGTCCACCGCCTCCCCGCGCTCCAGCGCGGGCGCCATGCCGTCCAGGCGCGCTGCGACGATGCGCACGATGCTCGGCCGCAGGTTGTCGATCTGGCCCATGGTGAAATGGCGCGAGACCAGCCGGCGCAGACGCGTATGCGTCGGTGAGTCCTTCATCGCTATCGTGGAAGCCAGCAGATTGAGCGACAGGCTGGTCGCCGCACGCGGGAAATAGCGCGCCAGTTCGCCTGGCGCCGGTCCCCGAAATGCATCGCCCGTGGCCTCGAGCGCCCAGTAGATGTCGGCGTGGCGGCTCAACAGAAAGAGGCCCGACGCCGCTCGATGCACCGGATCGTGCTCGCGCAACCAGCGCATGAACGGATAAGGGTCGTGGCTGCACGCTGGCGACGCCAGCTCGGCGAAGGCGTCCCGGCATGCGGCCGTGGTTTCTTGCACGTCCATCTTGGTTACCTGTCGGTTGGCTGATCTGCCGGCGCGCGCTAAGCGCGTCGGGAAATTGCAGACAAGATCGCGACCGCGGCGGCGTCCCGCGCATCACCAGAGCACCGGGAAGTACTCGAACCGGCCAGTGATGATCTCCTTGCGCAACTTCAGTTCTTAGGCGCTACGGCGAGGCGCAGCGCGGGAAAGCGCTGGAAGATCGAACCAAACGCCACCTTGAATTCCAGCCTCGCCAGCGCCACGCGGGGGAAGGTGATCTGCAGGCGCTGCGGGAAGCGGCTTCACGTGCGTTTGCGTTCATTTCTGTTCGCCGAGATGATCCCCGGCCGGACCCTAGGGCATCAATTTGGCTTTAGCCATCTACCGAATCTTGTAGGCACCATCCGGAAACCTATTTTCGATGGGTATCCGGTCGAAACGAACTGAGTCTTCCGGGTGAAGAAACATCTCTTTGGCAAGGAATGCTATTCGAACAAAGATGCTCTTCGAAATAGGGATGCCCGATCCCAACGATTGCTGATTTCCGGCTCCCTCCGACACAACTTCGCTCTAATGCGGTCGCGGCGTCGGGCTGCAGTTTGTGCCTTGATGTCATTGATCTCGCGATGGATCTTGGTGAATTCTTCGAAAGCCGTCGCATCCTGCATCTCCTTCGGCAGGTCGGCGACGAGAATGGCAACAGCGTCCATGACCCGGCCCAGCTGATGACCGTAGCTCTGCACGGCGACAATCTCTCGTTCGGTATCAGGCGCGCTTGAATTCTGCTCGGTGATGTTGGTAACACGACCAAACACCCATCCGGGCAGTATGGGCTGCACGAAATTCCGGGGCGCCGCAAAGAAATCCAGAGGATTGTGCATGCTGCGCTTCATCCAGAATGGCCATTCCTACCTCGGCGCGGTCTTAGACTGAGAGTCTGAATTTTGATTCGTCGCGTGTAGTGAGAGGCTTTACTCGCCAGCCGCATCAGAGCTTTCGGACGCGATCGCTCTAGCGCGGTACGGCGCAAAAGGCGGAGCTGAGAGAGAGATGTCGTCGGAGCGCCTTGAGAAAGCCGACGAGCGCTACCAGGCGATCAAAACCTGAAAGATCCGAGGTGCTGAACTGCCGGCCCGGCGATGCGGCGTCGTAAGTCGATGTTCAAATAGCCCCCGCGCGGAATTCATCAATGCGCCCGGCCAAAACTTTGCCGAGTGGGACTTCACAGGCGCAGACGAGTAATTGGAGCGACTGGGGCCACGTGGTTAGGAATGATCTTCATAACAGCCGCAATAAGCGGCCGCATCCGCTTTCGTGAGCCTACACGGGGAATCGATCGAGGCTGTGCTGATCCCTCCTCATGCGGACGATCCGACTCTCGCATTGCCGGCTCGGGTGCCTGAGGCCGCCCATGCCACGTTGACACGCAGGTTCCGTGCCACACTTCCAACGCTGTCATTCCGCCCCGCCGCCGCGCCGCTGCCGCGCATGCTCCGCACTGGCACTGCTCTTGCTGATGAGACGGTAAACCGGCCATTAGCATTGAAAGGTGTGCCGCAATGAGATCCATGGTGTTTCAAAAAGGTGCGGCTGGCATTGCTGTCGGTTGCGCACCTCCGTTCTTACGGGGCCGTCTGCTGACACGGCGAAAAACCCTCCGGCTGCGCCGAAAGCTGCCGTCCTGGACGGGTCTTGCGCTACTGGTGCTTGTCGCGGACATCCTGATGGCGGTGTACGCCTGGGTCGCCGTAGGCTTCGTCATGAACTGAGATGTCTTCCTTATGCACGCAGAACGCTGACAGCATGTAGGCGATCTGGCCAACGACGAGGCATCCGATGACGACGGACACGCCAGCAAAGAAGCCAAAGCCGGAGGCCTGAAGAACAATCGCGGCGAGGACCGCATTCGCCGGAGACACCAGCACCATCGCCCAGACCCGAAAGAACAGTCCCGTCGCCAGTCCGATGATTGCGCTCCCTAGCAGGGCTAGGATAATCGTCACATTCCACTTCCAGTTCGAGTGCGAGCCGCACTGCAATCCATCATCCAGATCGCTCTAACAAGGATCGCGTTGTCTGCCGCGCCGACAGAGCGGAGTTAGTATTAACCTCGACAATGCTCGTAAAATTCATCGAGCCAGACTTGTTCTGAGGGCTGGTCTTGAACACGTCGGCCTTTGCGTTCGTATCGCGCGCTTCTTGCGGCGAACCCGCAGGATTGCTTCGTTCTTTTGGATATGGCGCGGGAAAGCGGCGAGATGTCGCGCACGCTGCGCCACACCGATCTCATCGCAAAGAAAATCGTCGGCGCAGGAGGCCACAACTCACGATGCGTTCGGCGTTTCACCTTCGTAGAGCACTGTCGATCATACCGTCTCACAATCTAATTGGCGGTCAGCCGAATTCAGCGATCGACGTCGAAGGCACGTGGGCTGAAGCAATCCAACCTTGAACTGAAGGCGATCAGCAAGGTGGCGAGCGGCCGGAGCGCCGCGCGCCTAGTGCACGGATAGACCGCCCGTATCGACCGGAGGAGAGCGAAAGACATGGCGATGGAGACGCGTTCGCACGGCGATGAAGTCTGAAGCGGCAGTTGGCCGGACGACCCACGCGGCCTAGCCTGGCCACAGCGCGCGGAGCCCCCCCGTCGGCGTGTTGGAGACATCCCGCTCGCCTTAGCCTTTATGGCTTGATCATATTCGTGGGCGCGATCATTTAACGCGCTACGGCGGTCGTACCCGCAGTTTTCCTGCACGATCGCAATAGCCGTCTAGTGATCGTAGCTCTTGAGAAGTTTGCAATCGCGCTCGGAACGCTTGCTCTTCGCTTGACCTACACCGCGCCAGCAAGCAAATTCACCATGCATAGTGCTGGCGGTCCGCCGGCAAAGCGATGAACTTGGGTTACCCGTCGCCGCCGTCCGTCAGCGCCGTTGCGCGTATCTCCATCTGCCGGGTGAAGAGCGTTCGATTCGCCTTTGCCTCGAAGAGCTGAATAAAAGGAGGTATCCGATGACATTAAACTCTGCTTTGCAGGTTTTCTTGACGGGTTTTTTCGGTGGCATCCTTATCGAATTGGTCCACTGGTACGCAATCCGCAGGGACGGCCGATGGCCCGACTACGCGAGCACAGCCCAGTACTGGATTACGTCCTTAGCAATGGCGCTCGTAGGTGGCGTTTTTGCGGTTCTGTACTTCGGATCGAAGGCAGAGGGCATCGTGGCGCTTCACGTCGGCCTGTCGGCCCCTCTCATCCTGCAAAAGCTGACTACCACTATCGCCAACCCCGGCGGGAAAGGCGTTCGAAGAGACATCATCGATTTCTTCAGATGGTGAGGTACGGAGTTGCTTGTAGCGTCGATTTCGGTGGGGATCGGCCAGTACCTCCGCGAGGAGTACAGCAAGAGCGATATGCGCCTTCTGTACGCCCAGGACGACGCTCGCGCATTTTCGTTGTACGCGCGCGGTGCGGACGATGGCGGAGGCCCTGATGAAAGGCATCGGCTGCTGGTCGATGACCAGGCCGAGTGGCAACACATTGCCGAAGCCGCCGCGGAGATAGTATCGCGCGGGCGGCCGGATCTATTCGTACTCTATCTCTCTGGGCACGGAGAGGCGGGATTGGCGCCGGTCGGAGGCTGGTTTTGTCTCTTCGACGCTCGTGCGGGCGATCCAAGCCTCACTGGTGCACGGATAGATGAGTTGTTCCGCATTGTCGACGCCCCGAACTCGATGCTGATCATCGACTGCTGCTTTGCCGAGGCGGTAGTCGCCTCAAGCGGCTTCTTCCGAAACCTTGAGCGCGCCAGCGCCCGCTTCGCCGTTGCATCCGCGCGATCCAACCAACGATCGTGGGAGGACGCCGGCCTGAAGAGATCGATATTTTCGGACGTGTTGATCCGAGCGCTTTCCGTCGGCTCTGCCGTCGCGGACTCAATGGGCTACGTCGATGTCGAGGGCGCCCTTTTTCCGGCGCTACGCCAGCAGGTCCCGCTTCTTGCATCGACCAGGAAGGACGGCGCCGTGCAGGAGCCAGTCACGTTCGGCGTGGCCACTCAAGAAATTCGGCTCCCAACCGTGTTCGGTCGCTCGCTCGGGCGCCCTTTGACCGTCGCGGAAGCAGTCCGTTCCGGGGTAAAACGCTATCTCGTCGGCGCCATGTTGGTGGCGGTGCTGATCCTGGTCGGTCTCGATGCCCTTGTCTACCACGTAGCCGTGGCGCCGACCGGCGCCATTTTGGTGCGTCCGGGCCTGAGGCAAACGTTCGAGCTACAACCTCTACATCCCTCGACAGTCGACACAGGAATACGGCTCGACCAGGTCGACCGCGTGAACGACGACGGAGCTCGACGTTTGGCTGAAGCGAAGATCGTAGGTTTCCGTACTCACACCGATGAAAACGGCTTACGGACGTGGCTGTCGTCTCTCGAACCGATGCTCAACGCGGCCGATCAGAAATCTACTCTGGTGTTCTCACGAGGTGCGAAACCGTCTTTCGATCCAGACAAGGAGGCTCCTCCTCTTCTTGAAGCTACGTTTCTCGCGCTGCTCGGAAATTCCGATGTTCGTGTGATCGGGCAACAAATCTATCCTCTGAAACTAAGGGTCGACGTCCCCTGCGACGCGACCGGAATCGTCGACTTCACCCTTACCTCCCCTCCACCCGACGCATTCGATGCACAGGTATCTTGGGCAGCCGCGACGGCCCCCAAGGATTCCATCAACCGAGCTACGCGGCTGATGGAGCTGATGCGACTGGCAGCGTACCGGGCCATCGACACAAAGGACCCGGACGTCCTACGCAGGGAGTTTGATACGTTCGCGATGGCGACCCTCCGCATCGTCGCGGGTACGGACGATCGGCAAGCGTTGGCAACCACTTCCAGACAACTTCTGCCGAAAGGGACCGACGGCTGGTGCGCGGTACATGCCCGTTTCCTGATCGCTGCTATCGGCTCGGCAGAAGAAAGTCGCGTAGCGGAGAAGGGCCTATGGGATGTCCTTTTCACCTATGACCCGAACAAGGAGCTTCCACGTCACATCTTTGCCGCCGAGGCACTTCGATTTCTGGCGCGCGTCCGCGAGTTGGACCAAGATGCTGTGGCCCGGCTTGCAAATTGGATCGACTCCTCGAGTGAGGGTCTAGATGTAGACCACCTACCTCAGATCTTGTTGCGCGAAATCGGAGCGATCCGTGGTTACTCGGAGCCGATACAGGCATGGTTGGAAACGAAAATCGGACAGAAAAAAACCGACTCCGACTTCGACGAACTCGTCGCCGTACGGCTACTCGCGTGTTCTGTATTACTGGATTCCAATCGGCGCGAGCGTCTCAAACAGTGGTTACAATCGAACACCGCAAACCAGCGCACCATGTCCGACTTTGCTACCGCGCTTGGATGTGCGTCGCGTTACCAATCACTCGAAAACGCGCAGCTCCAGGTCCTTTTCGACCGTCTCTCGCCCCTATCTAGGTTTGCCCCGCCGTCGGTAAATTATTGGGGGGAAACGATCATCACCGCCAACGGCGATGCCGCCGCGGTAGCGTTGGGACGATACGCGCAGGACCACGAGCTTCCGGCGGATCGGATCGAGCAACTCGCCAATATCGCGCAAAGCCGGACCGATCTGGTGGATCGGATACAGATTCTGCGCGGGCTGGCCGCTCGCTGGTACGCTTCAAGGCAACCGTCGGCAGATGACATCAATCGCCGCCTTCGGGCGTCAATCAACGATGGCGCGAGACGAAGCCTCGAAGTAGAGGTTGCGGCCGACCTCGTTTCGCGTGCTGCAAACAGGGCCATGATCACCACCGACTTTCTGCAGCTTTGGAGAGCGGAGTCGGAGCCGGAAATGCGGATTGCCATAGCCAAGACCCTGGCAAAGGGCGCCGCTCCTTAGCGGTAAGCACATTCCCCCTTAGACATTCAACGACGGCCGTCATCGAAACGTAGGGATCGATCATGGCTCTTGCGAGCGTCTTTCCTCCCGGACCGGCGCGCCATGCGCGGTCGGGCGTGCTATTTGCACTGCTCGGCGCGGCGGCGGGAATAGCGCTTGCGCGAGATCGCCGATCACGCCAATGGATCAAAGGCGATGGAACCATACAGACCCACTTGCCATTACTTTGGCGGATGGAAGGCTGCTTCTGCCCTATGTCTTGCAGGGACCCGAGCCGTGCAATACCAAAGCTCAAGACCAAGCCTTGCAAGATAACGACAGTCGAGATTAGCTTCCACAGTGCGTTGCCGCCGCGCGGACAATTGGAGCTATGGCAAAATGGGCCCGGAAACTCATGACCACGATCCAGTTCGCGCCGAGCGCATCCCTGCTACGAAGTATGATGCGCAATTTCTCGACAAACTGAAGGCGCAACAGAAGGTGGCGCCGGTCGACGAGAACTGGACGGACGATCAATTGCGCAGCCTGCCGCCCAACATAAGCTGGCTGCTTTACCCGAACGGCGATCTGCAACGCCTCTAGTCTGGAGTGCAGGAAACGCGGGCTGGCCCGGTCGAACCGCAGCTAAAGCAAATACGCTTGAGGGTCATCTTCCCGCCCTCCTGGACCAGTGCATGCGTCATGCGGCTGGCGTCCTTCTTTCCGGCAGACGTGATCGATTTTGTCTCAACTGAAAGGTCGACCTGTTGGCGCTGAATCAATCCCTCGACAAAGCTT
Organism: Bradyrhizobium sp. UFLA05-109; assembly: GCF_054185165.1. Classification (NCBI taxonomy): domain Bacteria; kingdom Pseudomonadati; phylum Pseudomonadota; class Alphaproteobacteria; order Hyphomicrobiales; family Nitrobacteraceae; genus Bradyrhizobium; species Bradyrhizobium sp. UFLA05-109. The sequence goes on from NZ_JBBIAR010000009.1 coordinate 77,454, forward strand.
TGTGCAGCAGTGGTCTTGTCGTAGCTGTCATCCGCAACACGCAATGCGCCGCCAGCTGCAGCCGAGGCCACGGAAAACCGCAACGGCTCCTCGGTCGCATGCACATTGAGGACCATGCCGCCCGCAATCGTCAAAGGACGAATGGGAAGCTCTGGCGTGTCACCAAGACCACGCAAATGAGCATCGTCGGCCAGTCTGTCTTCGTAGGAATAGAGGATGGGACCACCACCGCCAGCCGCCGATGCGGCGCGCTGAGCGGGAACGATGGCGGTCGGCACCGGCGCGGTTCCCAGCTGCAAGGCGGAAGCGACGGAAAGTATGCCGTGCTCGAGAAACGCGCCGGTCAATTCCGCCTTGTATCGACCGCCAAACCGGGCCTGATCCGCCTGCACGATCGAAGCGGCTACCTGGCTGAAATAAGTCTCGACGATCGGCGCACCGTGAATGGCGTCGATCAGAAGCTGAGCCATATCCCGGCTCACGGCCAGCAGGGCAGCATCGTCCCGCGGCGATCTCGTCGAATACATCCGGGCAAGCGCGTCCAGGAACGCGCCCGTGAAAATGCGCGAAAATGAATGCTCCTCACTCGAAAGCAGATTGGCGTCCGCCACCGGCGGCAGCAGATCCGCACTCTTGTAAAAGAAGCTGTTCGCTGCATTGCGCAGGCAGTCGCGGTCCACCTTGCGCGGCGAGATTTGACGGATACCCCAACCGAGTTGCTCGGCCAGACGAGAGAGCCTCGAGTTGATGTTGAGGCGCCCGCCGGTCTCATCTACGACCCGCTTGCGCATCTCAGGGATCTGCAATGCGCACAGTATAGCGCTCATGTCACCGAAGGATTCGTGAAAGGCAGAGGTCTCGGTGTTTGCTGCATTGAAAAGCTGCGGTCGTAATGCATCCAACACCGCATGGCCAAGTTCGTGGCATACGACATCGGGGCTCTCGCACGAGTAGATGTCGAAGCTACGAACCGTTTGCCGATAGAACCGGAGGCCGAAAGTACGCGTATAGTTTGCGTTCAATTGCTCGCCCGCCTCGACCAGCGAGACCTGCATGGGGTTTGCCGTCGACCAGGTCGTGGCGGACGGCAGGAGCGAACCCCAGAAATTAATCCCGCGCGACAACGCCTCGGCCGCCACCCAATAGCGAAATGCCGTTGTGCCGGGATTGTAGAGGCCACTCGCGGGCGTACTCCCCGCGATGCGTATTCCCAATGTCGGGTAATCTAGAGTCTCAAGCCGGACCGCAGCCGGCGCAGCGATTGCGGGATCGACGCTCGCAACCGCTTCGCTGAACGGGTCATCCCAACTATTGACCTGTTGGCTCGCCGCGCCGGCCGCGGGTATCACGCTCGAGGCGGCATTGGCACGCATGAATTGCTGCAGTTCGTCATTGGTTGACGATATCAGCTCCGCAACCTGCTGAAGGACCGCGGCCACGTCCGGGCCGTTGCTCTGCTTGCCTTTGGTCCGCTTCACCATGACCGCTCCCTTGTGATCTGCGATCCAACGAAATGCGTAATCGAGCGCCGGCATATCGACGACGGAAACGAGAACTGCCCTCGCCATCTCGTTACTGGCGAATTCCCCCGGCCGGCCTATCCCGACCGTCCCCAAAACCGCGGTCCGGTCTGAACGGCAGGAACTAACGCACCGGCGTTTGCCAGTCCGGCCGCCGCGCCGCCCGCAACTGACGTGTTATCAAGCGCGAGGACATAGACAAACGTGCTCGCTTGGAAGCCCGTGGCAGTCCACGCACGTGAGTCCGGCCCGACACCGCCACCGTGGGATTCGATGGTCTTCGCCCCCGAGATTAGAAGAACATGGCCAATGTGGCTCAAGGTGTCCTGCGGCCTGAGGAAGGCGATCCGGACCAGTCCGTCGCTGTGGGTTGCCTCGGCAGGAGAGGATTTGGCAAACCCGTGCGCTCGGATCCAATCATGCTGGTTCACCGAGCCGTCCGGGAAGGCGATCACCGGGTTTGTGGCCAGACGCAGCGCTTCCCTCACAAAGCCGCTGCAATCCACTGCAGTAAAGTCCCGCCCCGGGACCGCCCCCAGGAATGGCACCTTTTTTCCGAGACCGTAGGTCACACGCGGGTTCGAGGTCTCGCAGCTCTTCAGGAAAGCCCAGATGCGGTTCATATCCAGCGTCAGGCGTGGCGCCGCTGCTGGTCCTCCAGCTAGCGGGGCGAGATCCATCACGCTGCTCTCACCGAAGTTCGCGAGGTAGCTCCCCTCGGTGAGGTCGTCGACCTCTCCGGGCAAGGGAGCTGCCGGATCATCGCCGCCGAAGGATACGCCGGCTTGTCCGATGTACGGCACGCCTAGCGGCAGTCCGCCGGCGAGCGCCGCCCCCGCGGCCAGCGGGCGTGCGTCAACCGGCACGCCGTTGGCAGAGATCGGCGTTATGGCGAGGTCCCAATTGCCGCGCGCGATCTCGCGCGCGAGGTCCCGCGTCCGATAGGTCGTGCTGCGCACGATCGGGTTCGCATTGTTGGCAAGCCAGTCATTGCGGACATTCACATATTGCTGAATCCAGGTCTGCTCATTGCCGCCCCGCGCCGGGATCGGTTCCGGAAAACGGGCCCGCAAGAGCGACAGGATCCCACCACTCTGAATCTGTGAATCGTAAATGACGAGCATCGACAAGGCGCGCGAGAAGCCGTTCGTCTGCGCCCAATTCAGCGCGTGCTGGAAATAAGCGCGGTCAAAGAATACATCCTGCGTCTTGCGCATGATCGGATCCTGCGCACCAGCCCGGTGAAGCAGGTTCTTGAAGTTCGCGTCGTCGACCAGCGCAATGACTCCGATCTTTTCGATGTAAGGCCGCAGGTCGTTAGCAAACTGGCCGCCGGCATCGACGTACATCTTCACCAGTTCCTGCAAGTGACTGTATTCGGTGGTTTGCGCGCGGCCGTAAGTGATCTGGCGAATCATCCCCGGCCCGTCGTGGAAGATCGTGATGTCGCTGTAGTCGCCCTGGATCGATCCGGTTTCAAAACAGTTGATCACACGCTCGCAAATCAAGCGCTGATCGGCATTCAACTGCATCGCCGTAGCACCCTCACCGCCTGCTGCCGCGGCGGCAGCTGGCGTCGACGGCTTGATCTGGCTGAGTTGCCTTGAGGTCTCGTTGAGCTGGACCGCCGCTTTCATTAGCGCTTCAATCGCCTGCTGGAGCGCGTGAATGTCAGGATCGGTCATGCTGTCCTCCTCTTTCGATTGCTTGCGTTTGGTCGCGGCGGCCGAAACGGCTCGCAGAATGAAGCCGGGGTCCTCGCGCGGCGGCAGCGATTTCTTCGCGCTGCCGTCGGTCAGCGGAATGAAGATGTCCTTTGGACCGTGCAACCAGAGAGCGGACATGTAGATCGAGGGAATTTCAAGAACCCTCACCTCGTATTCGATCGGATTCGCCTCATAGCGTTGAGCGGCGTACTCGGCCGCTTCGGCCAATCGGCTAGCGAAGCCACCCCGTATCAGGCTGTCGAAGCCCGCCTCGCCGCCGGTCTCCTCCTTGAGGTCGGCAACAGCGAGCGGGTTAGGTCCGAGCACCAGATAGCGCCACCCGATTGGCTGGGCCCTCTCCAGAAAATGGACGTCGATCAAATCGGAGAGCTTCACGAAATAGCGCCGTATCGGCTGGCTTGCATGCGGAGCGGCGCCGCCGCCCGCGGCAGACAATACCGCCATTTGATCGGGCATTAGGTCGTTGACGGCACGCGCGACGACGTCCACTCCGCGCGCCGGTCCGGAAGGCAGTTTGATCGTCATCTCCCAACCTCAACAGGATTTGGGTGAATTGGGATCGGGCGCGGCGCCACCCGCAGCAGCAACATTGCCGGCCAAGCCGGTGAAGTAGCTGTGCGTCCAGCTATCACCTGTCGTCATGTAGGCCGAAACGAAGTCGGCGTATTTTTTCGTCGTCGGCCCGTAATAGGGATCGCAGACCATGACATATTGGCTGCCATCGGCGGTGACGCTCCATCCACCGAGTGCCACGAAGTGAGCACTTCCGCCCGCCCAAGCTATTCGGCAGCCGAGCGGTCGGCCGCCGTTGATCTCGCCCTGCACGACGGCAAAGGTCGCGTCCGAAGCTGCGATGTGATCGAAATGACCGACGCGCGTCAGCGCCCTGTCGAGGTACCATGGCTGGTTGCAGCCATCTGAAGCATCACCGCCGCAGCAGTTGAGCGGGGCGAGCTCGCCGGAGGCGATGGAGCACTGCGTCCATGCGCTCGAACCAAAGAAGCTCGCGACGCTGCTGCTCACCGCCGCCCAGCACCATTCGGACTGTTGCTGTATTTCGACCGAGAAGCCGCTCAGCGATTGAGATGGTGCTCCGCCATCAGCGGCGGCGGCGCCAGCCCGCGCTAGCGGCAGAACTTGTAGAGGACCCAGAACATCGGCGACGGGCATGTCTTCCTCCCCGAGTTCAACCCAACGATTTCGATCCGCTTACGCGCTAAAGCAGCGTTGTCATTTGACGACCGATACTCCGAGCGACGTCACCACCGATCCGAATGAGGCCGTCATCGCCTGACCGCCGATGGGCACACCCAATTCCCATGCAACACGTGTGATGAAGTCGTTGAAATTGCCGGAACTGCTGTTCAGGACCAGCGCGAGCGCGCCGACGACGATCGTTGCCAGCAGCACGCCGAGTCGGGCGGCAGCGCTGTTTACGCGATTTGAAACATCAGATGGCCGTATGACAGCATACCGGAGACTGCCAGCGCAGAACCGCCGACGAGGTTTACCGCATTGACTGTATTGATCCGGGCTTGCAGCTGCGTTCGCACCGTGCCGAGCGCAAAGGGAGAGCGCGATCCCGGCAACGACAGCTGGAGCCAAACAAAGAGAACGGGAAAGCCACAACGCGCGCTTCGTCCCGCCGAAGCTTGCCCAAGCGTGCTTCGGCTCAATCAGTTGTGTTGCGCCGTCAAACCCGAGACGCATCGATATACATACCAAAAATAGATTGCGAAAATTCATTCAGCCATAACGGGAGCGTATGTTAATCTCGCGACTTGTCAACCTTTCGTAGAAAAAATCACACTTGCGCAGTGGTTGGCCCGCTGATGGCGCGAATGATGATCAATGGTGTAAAGGGTTCGTGGAGCGTTGGAGCGGGTGAAGAGAACCCTAGTATCGAGTTTGGAAGTCTCCAAATTTCCCTTCGCTCGCTCAACGCGCATTCTGACAATTCACAGCCATTTCGCTTGTTGAGATCGTTACAGAACCTTCTCTTGTCAGTGTGACCGTGGCGACGGCTGCCGACCCGCATACGGATTACCATGGCCCGACCGCGATCACACCTCCGCTCTGAGTTTTCGGAACCGGGCTCGGAATCTCACAGGCTTAGCCCACGCGTTGCGTAGGGGCGTCCTGTGAAATTCATCCACCGAAGTTAGCCTTACTGAGCCAGGCCAAACGCTCACGACGAGCGAGCCTGCGACGGACAAGGGCCCGACAACAGGTCTGGAGATCGACGGACGCAAGATGCGCGATCTTAGGGTACGCTCGGAGGGCCGTCACATTTGTTGCGATTTCAATGATTTGGTGCGGTGGGTTAGGAAGCCAGGTGCCTTCCAGCCGAGCCAAAGCTGCTCCAAATCGGGTGCGGCATCGGTTGACCAGCGCCGGCACGCTTAGCTAGCGGCGCGCCGACAGTCGGGAGCTGCGGCCTCTTCCCCGGTTTCGAGAGGCTCCTAGATTTTAGTCTTAACCCTCTCCTCGTTGCGCTGCGTTGAAAATACCTGCGGCGATTTCTCGCCGCGCACCGCAATCGTCAATTGCCCTCGGACAGAGCCTCTTCGAGCGTGATCGGCAGCAGCTTATTAGCCAATTCCGCGCTTATAGCGTGCACTTTGACGATGTCGGCGAGCGATCGCGCTTCATCCCCAACGGCCTGCTTGCCCTCCTTCGTGACGGCCTCCAATTCTGCCTTGATGGCCTGCACGACACGGCGTCGGTCTCCGACGGCCAGGTCGTCCGACTGCCAAGCGGCGGTGATCGCCATGACGCGAAAGGCCTCGGCTTCCTTATCTTCCCCTTTGAGAAGCGCCTCTATGGCTTTGCCTAGGGGATCTGAGATGTTCTTCAAACGCCAGTCGTCTCGCTCGGTACGACCTTCGATGCGCAACAGTATGTAGTCGTAGCCCGTGAGCGGCTGCGCCGCTGCTCCCGCGCGCGGGGCGTAGAAGAGTCGATCGTCCTTGACGGACAAACGCTCCCTGGCGATGTCCTTAGTGGGAGCGAGCACGACTGCCAGATAACCAGGAACCAGCGGGTTCGCGCCATCGCCCCCCGCCGAAGTGAATGTCTGATGGAGTCCCAAATGCACGCCGCCATTGGCATCATCGAGGAACTTTTGAATCCCGGTCTGGACCTTTTGCGCGATCGGGATGGCAGGCCCAAGCGGCGCCGCGATCAGCGAAGAGAAATCGCTCAGCGTGCCGACAGCTGCGCTGAGCAGATTATTGCCAGGCACCGCCACCAGCGCGGCAGCGATCTCGACCAGGCCGCCGTTGAACGGCGTCAGATCCATGAGTCTGTAGTTGAGCTTTACACCCTTTGCCACGGCGCTTTTTGGCGCCTCCGTGATGGCATTGAGCGAGATTTCCTGATTGGCATATTTTAGCTTCACCGTGCCGGTTACCGATGGATACCATTGTGTGAACCACTTGCCACTCTCAGCAAGGAACATGTCCGCGATAAAGATGCGGAAATAGCTCTTCATCGGCACTAAGGCGGTAGCGCCTTCAGCGGGTATTGCTGCATAAACGTAGTGGTCGGATTCGGTCTTCACCCAGCTCTTGATCAAACTCCATAGATCAGCCATTCGACCCTCCCTGTTTGCTGCCGGCCTGCTTTTGATGCTCGGCTGCAGCGATACGAAATACCGACGCGAGCAGCGGTCCGCCGCCATCTTCATGCTTCTAATTTTGTCCGAGGCGCTTTGCTGGCAACCCGGGGCGTTTTGCCAAGCACTGTCGATGTGTAACGGGCGAACAAGCAGACATCCAACGCGAGCTCCGCCCGCGCTTCCTTCGCCCAATCGGGCACCGTCCATGATTCGATCGCCTTTCGCACGTAAGTCACAGCCCGAAAGACAGCGTCCCGGTTTGTCGTGAGGACCGCAATCTCGGGCGTGGAGCTTGTGCGCCTATTGGCCTCCCCCTTCTCCTGGTCAACCGTATCCGGTTCGACAATGTCGTCAGTCGGAGCCTTGATGGTCCGTACTGCGTCTTTGCGCATTTCCTCGGCGATGATCTCGACAAGCTTCGTCGCAAGCTTGGGTGGCAGGCCCGGCAGCACGATGACGGCCCATGCGCCCGCGGCGAATAGGTCGGCCCCGTAGGATCGCAATGCCGCCGCGCGCTCGCGCTCTGTGTCGAGCCTCTGCAGCGGCGTCTCATTGTCCTGCCACATCGAGTCGTCGGGCTCGCCCTGCACGATGACCAGGGTCGGTGCGTCGGTCGGGTCGGAGAATCCTGAAGGTTTCCCAGCCCGGCGCGAAGATTCCGTTTTCAGCCGTCGTCCGCTCAAGCTTTCGACGACGCTGCCGATGACATGCAGCAGGTAGTCGGCTTCGCGCCGACCCGACGGCATCGTGGGACCTGTTACCACGGGTAGGTCTAGTTTGCTCCATCCTGTCTCGCCGATCCTATCCCAACCGCGAGAGACGACCCTGACCTCGGTAATCCTGGCCGAGTCTGCCGCCCTGCCTTGTTGAGCCCCAGGTAGAGCGTCTCCGCACCTCCATGGCTGTAGTTTTGCAAGGAGGTCCGCACGCGTCAGCGGCTTTTCGGAGCGCAGTTGAATACCGACCGCCAGCACTGCCTCCCAGGGTAAATCTGAGAGCGCTGGCGGGATGTCCAATGCGACCCGCAATGGACGCCGCCGAGATCTCGGTAGCAGCCCGGCTAGTTCCTTAACGATCACCGGCGGCAACACTTCGACGAGCTCACCATACGCACGCGCGGAAGGCGCCACGCCGTCTGCTTCAAGTTGAACGGCCGGCTCCCAACGGAACGGCAGCCCGACATCCAGCGCAAACAGGAATGACGGTGGCTGATCGCTGTCGTCACGCGACGATGGAGTCATCCTGAAACGCAACCACGGCGACGCCTGCCTTAACGTCCTTTTCGACAAGAGCCAATTGATCGAACTGGTTGCACCGTTGCGAGAGCGCGAGCTTGTTCGCTTTTGCGAACGAGCCTTGACACGCAAGCGGACGGACGACCAAGAATCTCGAAGAGATTCCAACACGACCTGAGCGACCCCGGCGCACAGCGCGCCGAAAATTAGCATAGCTAGAACGAGCGGCCAGACGGCACCTAGACCGTCGCCCGCACTCGCTTTCGTGATGCCAAGGTTCGCCAGATACACGAGCCCGGCGATGATGCCGACTAAGGTTGCCAGCGACGTGACGACCACAGCGACGTCGAACGCAACGGACGTGATACGGCTCCAGGTCAGTCGCCGCGTCGGGTGTGGCAGATCGAGCTCCGGCGGCCACGGCTCGGAATAGCGCTGGGCGATCCAACTGTGCGTCGCCGCCTCTGCGTCCGGAGACATCCCAGCAGTGACGGCGGTGCGCGCACGAATGAGACGGTTCAGCCAATCGGCCCAGTCCGGGTGCGACGGCATCCTCTCGGGAGCATCGGTCTTCTTGGCAATCGCTTCCGACCAGCTCACAATCGATTCCCAACTGGGCAATGACGCGGTGGGAGCAAAGTCCTGATACGTCGGTCGGACCTTATTCTCAAGATCCGCAATTGCCTTGTCCTTCTCGCCAGCGCGGACGGCCGCAATCACACCGCCGATCGCGGCAACTAAAGCGCCTGGTGCATGACCGATCAGCTTGAACCGCTCATAGGCAAAATCGAACAGCATTTTGGCCCGCTGCGGCAGACGGAGCGCGAGCAGCTCGGCCTCTTCCACAGCGACCTCGGCCGCGAGTAGAGGCTGATCGCTTCCAAGTTCCGCGAAATCGATTGCGCCGATCGGCCCGGATAGCACAAGCATTCTCACCAGCGAGCGCAACAGGCCTTCCGCCTCCGCCAAACGGACGTCTCTTTCCGGCCGTCGGAATACCAGTCTCTCGGCGGCCGACGATGGGACGTCCAACAGATGCGCTTCCGCCACGTCGAGCTGGAGCAAGCTCGTCATCTTGGGCGGGCTTTGGTCCAGTGCCGTGTAGAGGCGCTCGCGATAGCCCGCGACGGTCTCCTGACTGGCTGAAACCAGACATTGCCATGCAGCATGCACGAGCGTCGGCGACTCGGGGATCGGTTCGGCCGGGCGTAACTCCCGTGAGCCGCCGGCAGTCACGAATACTTGCCACGCTGCCGAGACATCGTCGGGGTCGCTGGAGATCACGAGGCGATGCAGCAGATCAGATGAGCGTCCGTAAAGACGCATCCGCCGAATGGTGCGAGCTATCTCCCGTTGCGCTAGCCGGACCGTCGGCCCGTCGTTGCCGGTCTCGCTGGCGTCGGCAAGGTGGGCCTCGAGAATCTCAAACGCACTCTCTGCGTCCCCAATGCTGGTGATGGCCCGGGCCAGCGCGACGAACAGGGGCCGCGTTTCACAATGGGCAAACGCGGTCGCTCGTCGGTCCTGCCGATACTCGTCGGTGTTCGCGAGATCTACAATTTCGCCCCAATCTAGCGGTCTCCCGGTCGACTGAATGCCGATAATGATGGAAACCAGCCGCTCGGAATCGATCGATCTAAGTTGCTCGAGCGTCCCGGCCTCTGCCAGCCACTGCGCCATTTCGGAGCTGTAGCGCCGCAAGACCTCCGAGATGGGCAGGCAACGGAGCACTTCAAGCCGGATTCGGTCGCGCAGCGACGACGGAGCGCGCCAGTCCGCCCACGGAACTGGTCGCTTCCATGGATCCAACGCCTCATCGAGCGCTTCGTGGAAAAGATCCATGCGGCGATCGCGGCCTGCGAGCATAGCTGCCCTGCCGTCAAGGATCATTCGGTATGCTAAAGGAATTGCAGCTGTGTCGATCTGTGGGTTTAGACTTGGTATGTCGAACCCTGGTTGGCTGCAGGCCTTTGCAACTTCTAACACGTCCAGGACGTGCTCCCAGGCTGCAGCGAAGCAACCACGCAACTGGGCCATCTGATCCGGAGCCAACGAGCTGCCTTGCTCACCGTCCTCAAAGGCCTTCAACAATCTCAGCTCTTCCACTGCTTCGGCAAAGCTGCGGCGGCACACCTCCACATCGGAAGGATTTAAAGCCACGCCCGCCGTGCCGACCGCCGGCAAAAAACCGGCAGCGATGGCAAAGAACTGGGCCGTGACCCGCCCTAGCTTGGCCCGCTGTCGTAGCCACGCCTTGATGCCCGGAACAGGATGAGAATCAACAGTATCCTCAACCTCCTTCCACGCCTCGCGCGCATCAAATCCGAGATCGTTCTGAATCATGGCCGCTGTGTGCGTTGCCCGCACCGCGGCACGCAGGGGCGATACCTTGCCGCCAGCGGTTTCGCTGGGGGCGGCCGCCCCATCCTCTCCCAGCACTCGTTCTGTCACTGAGCGAGCCCACGACCAATCCGCCTCCGAGGGTACGCGACGCTCGATGTTGTCCCACAACACCGCCGCCTCCTCGGCCGGCAGCAGGCGCAACGTGGCATCGATGTGGTCTACGCCGAGCTCGCGAAGCGCTCTTTCACGGACTTGCCGCGCAAGACCGGCGCGAAGCTGCGTCCTGGACCTGTCGATCTCCTCGCGTCGGGGATAGGTGTCGAAATATTGCCAGACGCGCTGGTAGAAATTGCGATCAATCTCCAGGAATGCTGTGCCCAGCGCCTGGTCACTTTGATAGTTGATCCACTCCATGTCTCCCAGCTCGCGAAAGACTTCATCCGTATTGCCTTCCAAGGGCATGGCCGACTGCAGCATGTCCTTGTCGAACCGGCGCAGAAGTATTGCGGCGGGAAGGACCGCACGGACGATTGCATGTTTGATGCGCTTGACAATCCGCAGCTCAACATAGGGATCCGCAATTCCGCTACTTATCTCCGCAGCGGTCAGTTGCGGGCTTTCTCCCAACCAGTCTCCGTACAGCGCCAGATCGAACGGATTGTAACGTTCGTCCGCAAGATCGGGCGCCTCCGGCGTGACACGCAGGATCGGGATCGCCGCACTCGGCTCGCGGCTCCGCGCCAAAACGGCCTTCTTCATGGCGTCATCGAGCTCGCGCCCGCTTTTGCGGTGTAGAAGAGTTTCGGAATCCTCTCGATCGAAGCCGCGCAACTGATGGATGCGGAGGTAGCTTTTGCATTTTGGCAAATGGCCCTTCGCCGCTGTCGCCGCCTCGTCAACGTACCAGCCGGCCGTACCGTTCGGTTGCTCCTCTCCCGAGAGCGCAAGCAGGCGTCGACCCGCGAAGATTACGCGTACCGAGGGCACCTTTTTGTGCACATATTCCAGCATGTCGAACGCCGCCATTAGGCTTGGCAGCATTGCGCCTGACGGGGTGAGCTTCGCCAGCTCCTCGCAGGTATCGAGGATCAGCAACACGGGTGCCGGCAACGGCAAGAGCAGGTCACAGAACGTATCAAGTGCATCTTGAAATTCCGCACGGCGAGTGCTGACGAGCGGATCGGCTTCGGGCTTCAGCTCGGTGGTGGACACCGGGTCGGCGCTGCCCTTCACCGCACCGGCAGGACCGCTGATGGCCTCGTGCAGCTGCAGAACGCGCTGCTGAAACTCCTCCGCCAGTTTGTCCTGGCGCGTAGATAAGCTGAACGACTGCAATTCGTCGGCGAGGGCGGAGAGGAGCTGTCCCGGCCTGCGCAGCGGATACTCGGGGCTGAGGTGATCGAAATCGATGCGCGCGACCGCGATCTTACGTTGCGACGCCAGTCGCGAGGTGATGTAGCGCACCAGCATGCTCTTGCCGACTCCGCCCGGCCCCACGAAATGCAAAGCCCAATGCTCGGCAGACGGCAGAAGCAGTTTTTCGACTTCCTTGATCTCCTCCGTGCGCTCAACAAAATCCTTGAGCAAGCGCTCGTCCTGCTTCCTTCGATAGACAAGCTCGACCCAGCGATTTCCGCGCGCGACGGTGCCTTCGAGGGTGCCCCCCAGTATCGACGCTAGCTCCTTGCCTGTCGTGAGCAAGTCGAGCGCCTCACCGGTCGCGCCCTCTTTGATCAGTTCGCGAGCTTTCTCGGTCAACCACGCGGCCGCACTCCCGGAACTTCGATCCCGTTCTACCAGCTCCGACCATTCGCGGACGGTTTTAGGCACGAAAACTTCCCGACCGGCTGCGTTGATCGATTCAGCGGCCTTCCAAGCCTCTCCGCGCAAAAAAGTGGCCCCCGGATCGCGCATCAACCGGCCGACGTGCTCGGTCCTGTCTGCCGCCGGCATCCAAAAATATCTTTCCTGGACTATGGATGCCCGTCGCGGCGGAACGTCCGGTGAGTCGTCAAGCGGTTCTGGAGGATCACTGCGGCTGCACAACCCAGCCATTTCCATGCGAACCAGCAATTCCTCGAGGTTTTCGCTGCCGACGGGAAAATGGCAAGCGAGAGCGAGGTGCTCGGTCCAGGTCGGCAGCAGGGCAAGCCAGGCGAGCGCGCGAGGATCGAACGACTTGATCAACGCAGCACGCTGCTCGGCAAACAACGTAACCGGTGTTGTTGCTGACGAAGCGGAGGGTATTATCGCCGTAGCGCCGGTTGTTGCTACCATGGGGCCACTCCGGCGCGCTCCTGCTGCAAGCGCATTTCGTCGTCGGCCTCCTTCAGGAATTTTCCCGCAAGGGCCAGTCTGCCGAGAAGCCGGAGCTGCTTGAGTTGATTTGGCATTCCTCGCAGCTCAGCTCTGAACTCCCTGCAAAAGCCCACTTTGACCTCCTCGTCGGCATCGTCATTGAACGCCATGGGAAGGATACGGTTGGCTCCGGGCGAGTTCTGAGGATGCAGCAGCACACGCTGATAGGCGAGCATATCCTCGCCGTCCTCCTTGAACCGCGACAACACGATCTTCATGAGCCAGGGCTTGCCTTGTTCCAGCCACGGCCACAGGAACTGATCGGCGGGCGTCTTCAACGAGGCGACCAGCACGACCGGCACAACCTCGTCGCTGGTACCAAGGCCGAAGTCGTCGAGCATCTCATGCAGGAGCGGCGGTAGGGCATTGTCGTAGCGCTCGACTTGATCGAGAAGAATCAAGGCGCGGCTATTGGCGTCCGCTCCACCCGGTGCGCCCCGGATTTTGTGCAGCAGCTGCCGTAGGTCATTTCTCAACGTCCCTTTCAGGTCAGTGACGCCGACCAGCTCGTCCTTAAACGACTGAGACAGTTCAAGGACCTTGCCGACGATCAGATCACCGTTGCGATACTCGTCCAGCTCCGGCGAACCATGCTTCTTCAGCAACAGCTTCAACAATTCACTGTTCGCTTCCGACACCGGATCAAGGTTGAATGCCGCGCGAGCGGTGTCGATCGCCCCCATCAGCTGCGCTGCGAACTGCGCCAGGTTTTTCGGTGGTGTCCAGCCGGGGATCTCGGACGCGATCAAACACGGCACATGCCCATCTCGTATCGCGCGCGCGGCAAGCTCCTGTAGCAAACGGGTCCGTCCAAGCCCCGATTCCGCGGACTCGACATAGGCCGCGAGAACGGGACGATCGTCACTCCGCAGGAGCTCGTCATATGCGTCCGCGAATTCATATCGGGCGCAGAAGATTGGATTTTTCCGCACGCCGTAGATCTTGATTCGCGTGCGAATCCGCTCGCCCCTGGCACGCGCCTCGGGGGTGATGGCGACGTAGTCATGGTCTATCTTCGACGACAGGAACACCGCGGGAGATGCCCAGTCGAGCGTAGCGGACAGCTTATTCCCCGCGATCATTTGAAAGGATGCTCGCCGCGCTTCCGCCGTCGCAGCGATCAAGCCGTCTCCCTCCTTCAGCAACATTTCTCCGAGACGGCGCGTAAAAAGACGGCACCCTACGTCCGAAACGCGGCCCGTCATGGCGATCACGATCGGCAAGCCGCCGGCGACGAGCTGAACGGCGAGCGGCATCACCGCGGGCGCTCCCATAACGGCCGAAGTGCCGCCCGCCGCAAAACAAGCACTAAGAACGACAACCCGCGGAAGCCATGCGGCTTCGTTACCACGTGCCGGCACCCGCAGCATCTCAAGGATGTCGCCCGCGAAGTACCGATTGTTGGCGCTGGGCGGATCTTGCTCAAGGCGCAAAAATCCGCCGGTCCGTGTGTCGATATCCCCGTGGCATATGAAATGTACCACATCGGGACGGAAGCTCGCGACGGCCTGTTGGATCGCTGAGGGACTTTGCCGCTGGAGCACACGGGACTGGACGCGCGTCCCGTCGCGTTCAAATTGCTCGAGTAAGCCCAGCACTTCCGCGCCCGGCTTGATGTCCTTATCGGTTAAGCTCGCGCCGACCACAAACAGCAACCGAGGCGGAAATTTCATGGGTGCCGGCATCTCGGCCGCGCTTGCAACCCTGCGGGTGATCGCGACGCTCAGCCGGTGCGGCGTTCCATCGCATTGCGCGCCGGCGGCCAAAAAACGATGCCGACCATGCAACATTTCCCAGTTCAATTCCTGAAACCGTGGGTCCGCGCCGGTCGAGCAGATCGAGAGTTCGATCAAGCGCACGCCTGCTGCGATCGCCGTCTCCAGCATCCGCTGCCACACGGTATCGCCGAGCAGGACGGCATAGAGATAGCGGCCGAAAGTCTCGCGCTTGTCGGTCGGCAAGCGGTCCCCGATCGCAGTTTCCGTGTCGGCGAGCGCGGCGAGATCGCGTCCCTCGCACCAGTCCTTGTGAGGCCCGTCGATCGTGGCAAGTTCGGCGTCGGGTGGGCCGGGAAAGGTGCGCGGATCGCCCGCAATATTCACAGTATAGCGCTTGAAGTTGCGCGTCACTGTCTCCCATTTGAGATCGATCGAGCCGCGTCCTGCGGCGTTTGATAGGGGCGAGCACGTGATCGTCTGCTCCCAGTTGGAGTCGATCGTGATGTCAAATCTCACCGTCGCCAGCATTTGTGCTCCCCGCACGCGATCGATCATTCCGGGATCTGGTCGAGCAGATCGGTCAATTGCTTCCCCAACGCCTCTACATTCGTGGCCGCGGGCTCGTCGCCCGACCGAGTGCCCTCCTCCCGGCTGTTGCGTAGAGTCGGGAGAATATTAATTTTGAGCTTATGTTGCTGCTCGTCGCGCTTTTTGTCGCATTCGATGACGGATATCTGTTGCCAGGCGCGCAAGGCTCCGCTGAGGATATAGCGTGCGGCCCGAACGTCTTTCTCCGGCTGCGGCTGAGACTTAAGCAACTCCACCGACCAATATTTGGTTTGTTCGAGGAACTTCACCGTCTCCCACGCGCAAAGCTTCGGCAGCGACGGCAGGGGTGCCAGAGGTTTCTCGAGGACTGCCTTGAGGATGACGGGGATTCGGTCCAATTCGGCCGCCGCCTCGGCTCGCAATCTTTCGTCGCCTTCGTGGACGTCTGTCGTGAGCCCGCGCGGGTCCACCCAACGCAGCGCATTCCCGTCCTTGAGGCCAAGATCGTCGGCCAACCCGGCCAGCAAGGCCAGCCTCACCGCGGGCGCAGGATACAAGGTCTTGGGTTTGAGCATCGATCCTGCCGAGGCGGTTTCAAGTTCGGTCATGGCCCAAACAGCAGCCTGGCCAATCTGCAGAACCGAAAACGCGTCCGCGAACACTTCGCGTCCCCACGCACTCCAGCGCGCAGCTTCCGGCCGGACCAACGCCTCCGGCGCCTCGTCCGATCCGGTGACTGCAGCCGCGAGAACTGAGCCGAAGGTCGGGACCAGGTCGGCCCCGGGGAGGATGTCGTATTGCACGTGGTGCCCGATCTCATGAGCGAGAAATGCAAGCCACCATGGCTCCGTCAGGCAGACCGTCGGCAGTCCGATCAGCGGCAGAGGCAACTGAGCCAAACACTTGGAAATAAAATCGGCGTCCACATCGGATTTCAGATCGGTAGGCGGCTCCGCGCGCGGAATCGCGTTTGGGGAATATTGCGGCTCGATATAGGTCAGCGGCACCGTCCCCCGGGGGTTTCGCTTCGCGCGCGCAAAAGTTTCCGAATAGCAGCTCCAGACGATCTCATCTGCTGCAAGGAGGGTATCGGCGTAGGCCGTGTCGCGCTGGTCGAACTTCTCGCGGAAGTACTTCCACAATCGCCTGATCCAAACGATGCGTTTGTCGTATGTACGGCACTGATCGTAGACCTTCGAAATCGAGGTGATGAGGGCCGCCGTCGCGAGGGCATCGAGCTCTGGCTTCAGCCGCAACAGTGCGTTGTCGAGAACGCCAGTGAGCGTAGTTAGCTGCGAAAAGTACTGTCGAACCTGATCGGCCTTATGCCGCTTGCTGGCCCAAGCATCGATTTCGCCGCCGAGCTGCTCCAGCTCTTGGCGCGTCTGGAGAATCCGCAAGCGTTTCACAAGGAATTTTTGTCTGTGGTCGGTGGCGTCCCCGTCCTGAGCGCTCAGCGTCATCGCACGATGCCCTAGGTGCCATTAGGTCTCACGAAAGATACGACATCAAGCCGGAGTGATTTGTGTTTCACTTCACAAAGGACATGAATCGCGCTCCTTGATGCATTCGTCAAGAGCGCGATCACAGGTAGTGGCACAATTCACCTGGCGCGTCGTTTCGGCTTTACCGGTTCGCACGGGGCTAGCTGAGAGCGGGGCACTCGTTAATGAGGGTGTTAGCCCGCCGATTCCTACTCGGGGCTATACCACTGCCCTCTCGTTACCAAACAGCCGTTTGCCGTGGCGGAGCATTGTTTCAAAGAAACACGACCACGAGAGCGATGCTCGGTCGCGAGACGCTGCGGGTAACAATGTGGGAATAGGAGGATCGTGAAACCGTTTCGCGTCAACGGCTTATCGCGTTTGGCGGATTGCGGTCGCTTTGCTGCGATTTCAATAGCTTGCCGAGATGGATGCCCCTTTCGAGAGGCTTCTAGCTCGTCATTGCCGCGTCGGCTGCAACGAAGAGATAGCTGGCTTTAAACTTCGCCCACTTATCTGCAAGAAGATGATCTCTTGCCCGTGATGAAGCCAGAGCATTAGCCGGTAAATTCAATTGAAATGACCAGCGCCAGAACGAAGGTATGTGCGAATAATTCATTGAAGACAAGGCAGACCGGCCTCGAGATCTTTGAGCAACTTCTATCGATTAATGCATATACAGCTCGAGAAACGCTGGTTCAGGTGGACAGCCGTTTCCGTCCCGGGGCGCCCACGGCCCACCGCAGGTTGCCGCGACGCACGACAAGAACGAGGAGTCCGAGAGCAGGCCGCGCCGCGTAGCCGTGCCAGCGCAAGCCCCAAGGAAGGCGAGCAAAGCCTTGTTGCCCTTTTCGTGCTTCGTCCGACTTCCTCCTTTGTCTGGTTTGTCCGCGTCGGAATCAAACATCACACAGGCGGGATGCCCATGCACTTCGCGATCGCCACGGGTTGGAGGAGTTCACTCTTTCCGTTGACCGGAACAAAAGACACCCGGCCCGTCTAAACGCATCCCATTGCCCCAATAGATGAAGAGTTGCGGACAAGTATCCGTTGTCCTGTAGTCTCTCGACCAGCACCAGGCGTGAGTAAATGAATATCTCGTTAAGCGCGGGTTGAAGTGACTGATGGATTTTTGCAAGTGTCCCGGAGGGCTTCTTTGGCGGTTCACTGTCGCGCCGGCGATTGCCTTGGAGAGATCGGCATACGACATCAGGGCAACCTTCGAGCGTTTCTCGATTAGATTATTGCGAATCGTGCGAACCTTCTCAAAGCCATCCCCTGACACGAAGTGTGGACTGTGCGTTGTGGCGACAATCTGAGAGTTCGTCGTACCGAGCCTCGTGAGCACGGATGCAAGGTGCCACGCTTGAGGGCGGTGCTGGTATAGTTCGGGCTCTTCCACCCCAGAATGAGACTCGCGAACTCACATCATTGATCGACGACTCGAGCCGGGCAAAGGTCGACTAACTATCGGCTTGGTAGCCGAGGTTACGCGGAGTGAATGTCCGAAAGCGGCGCGGTAGGCTTGTCACGCACAATAGCAATGTACCGAGATCGATTGCTGCAGCCGCTTCTGCGTTCACGCCTGAATTCCACGGTTATGCACTCTCTTTCGACGGATTTCATCACGTCGTCGTCGGCATTGGCCTGCCAGCGGCGTTTGAGCGACGCCAAGGTGATCCGGAAGCTCGCTAAACAAAGCCGTTTCAGTTGCGCTGCGGCGCAACACTATTAATGATTGCAATCTCCTAAGTCCTGCGTACGCTGTGTGGCGTTAGACGAGCGCGAGCTCACGCGCCTTCGCCTCAAATCATAGGGGTGCCGGATTCCGCGGAGTGTGGCGCGCAGAATTGTCCGAACTCGCAATAGCGGATCTATCGATTTCCAAAGCGCGCAATCAGCCGCTCGATTCCACGTTGAATAACGGCGGCGGTCTACTCAAAGTTCTTCAACCTGAGGGGGTCATTATGTCTGCGACTTGCGATAAAGCGATCATCACCAACGTTTTTGCCATGAAGAAGAAGTACGGACCGGCCTATACGAAGATCGTCGCGGCGGTGGACACGGTTATCGCAGCGGACAAAGCCAAGGGACTGAACACCCTGCTTATCGCACTAGACGACGCGCCCCAAATGAAGCGGCTCAAAGTCAAGCCGGTTACGAAGGCAAGCGATCCCAAGCAGAACAAGGGGGCCATCGATGGAATTTATCGCGCACTGACTCCTGACTATCTAGCGATACTCGGTTCGACCGATGTTGTTCCGCATCAGGATCTCCTCAATCCCTTGTACGATCCGAAGTCGGAAGACGTTGACAAATTCGCATATGGCGACCTCCCCTACGCGTGTGAGGCACCCTACAGCCAAAAAATCAAAGACTTCATCGGTCCGACGCGGGTAGTCGGAAGGATACCCGACGTGACGGGCGAAGGTGATCCAAGCTACTTGGTGGGCCTGCTCGAGACGGCAGCTGGATACGCTGCGACAGATATCGAAACCCTGAAGAGCTACTTCGCAGTCAGTGCGCAGATCTGGGAGAAGTC
This sequence comes from Bradyrhizobium sp. UFLA05-109, assembly GCF_054185165.1. NCBI lineage: Bacteria > Pseudomonadati > Pseudomonadota > Alphaproteobacteria > Hyphomicrobiales > Nitrobacteraceae > Bradyrhizobium > Bradyrhizobium sp. UFLA05-109. The sequence goes on from NZ_JBBIAR010000009.1 coordinate 96,549, forward strand.
AACCTTTGAATCTGCCGGCAACATCTTCGGCACGCCTGCCACAGTTGAGGATGTTCCTGCGAATACCTACCAATGGAGCAACGCTCAGCTGGCCGGGCGTCTGCAGTTTTTTAATTGCCATGGAGCACCCCGGAGTCCACAGTTCTACGGCCAGCCGAGGAGCGGGCAGGAGGTCTACCCACCGGCTCTCGATGCAGCATATGTCGACGGAAAGCTCAAGGAAGGAACTATTCTCGCCGCGGAATGCTGCTACGGTGGCGAGTTATATGGGTTGTCGGCTACCCAGAAACAAATCGGGCTCTGCAACGTCTATCTCGCCAACAAGGGTTATGGGTTCTTCGCTAGCACCACGATCGCCTACGGACCCGCTTCCGGCAACGGGCAGGCCGACTACATCTGCCAATACTTTCTTCAAGGCGTCTCGCACGGAGCGTCGCTAGGACGGGCCGCGCTGGAAGCGCGCCAGAACTTTGTTCGTAAGGCATCGCCACTTGATCCTTCGGACCTGAAGACACTTGCGCAATTCAACCTCTATGGCGATCCTTCCATCACGGCGCTCGCGCCTACCAAGGGTGTCGCGACGATGAGGAATGCAGATTCCGCTCTTACAGTACGTTCCGAGCGGAAGGACCGGCGGCGGATGTTGTTTCGGGAGGGAACGGATCTGTCACAAAAAGAGCCATTCCCGGAGCGCTTCAAAAGGCAGCCAAGAGGCACCATCCTCGCCACGTTGCGAAACAGCGTCGAATCTGAAGGCGGTAAACCAGGTGCAGTTCTTTCCTTCCAGATACGTCATCGCAACAGTCCGAAGATGCCGCGCAGGTTGCTGGATCGGGAACACCTCCCCACCGCATTTCATGTGATATTCTCGGTCAGAGCCAAGCGCAGCAAAGCTGCCGCAGCGGAGGACCCCGGCATCGTCGACATCGTTGCCTACATAGGCAAGGAGGTTGATGGAAAGTTGGTCTCGGTCAACAAGATAAGGAGTCGCTGATCGCGGTGCGCCAGTTCGTCGGCAAGGTCACAAAAGGCCCCTTTGCGGCCGGTTCGAAGAGCGAGCGCAACGCCATTCGACTGGAAACGGCCGAAGGCTCCTATGTTTTGCGACGAGAAGGCGGGAATCCACTTCATGATCCCGCCTTGGAGGACCTCGTTGGCAAGTCGATCGAATGCCAGGGCGAGACCCACGACTACACGCTGACTATGAGATACTGGAAGATAGCTTGAGGCTGTGGTCGCATGCGATGAGATCATCTCTCGTCCGCCTGGATTCGGCCAGCTATGTGGAGCATCAAACCTCACGCGTCGCATGACGCGACAGTGCTTCGCCCGGTGGCCCAATTCGACTAAAGAATCGCCAACCATAGTGTGGCAATCAGCTGTACGTTGCTCACTACGACGTCTACCGGTTTCATAAAGCTCCACGTGGCATCGCCGATCGGTTCTGGACAAATGTGCGTTGCCTTGGAGCCCAATCGCCGGATTTATGCGCGATCGATTCTGGTAAGACTTGATGCGCGACTGCAAATTCAATTTTTAGTTGCAACCAACAGATGCTTTCAATCAACGAATATTTCAGGAAATCAAATGAAGATACCTGCCTATCATACCGACTCGCAGGAATATTCTCCCGCCCATCGAAATGTCCATCTCGACGACCACGATAATTGTCCCGCCGGCAAGCAGATCAAACAATGGCACAGAAAGCCGGAGGATACAGGAAAACCACGGTGTGATGACTGCAAGAAGCTCGGTTAGTCAGTTATCCCCCACAGGTTCGCGTCTGAGCACCATCTCGTCCATCAAGAATAATCAGCCTGCGGATACTCGGCGATCAGCGAGACCAACAGCCGTTACGCCGAGATATCTGATCCCGTTCGGCTTCGCTGAAGCTCCGGGTTCGATCCGACGGGTACTTCAGAAGGACCACTCGATTCACCCTGAACGCTCTCAGCGCTAAACCGCAAGGGAGGCAGTTGCAGGCGCGCAAACATAGCGTCCCGCCTTGGGCGGGACGCTAGAGCGACGACAGTCCTTGAGTTTGCTTTAAAAGGCGCACCGAGGGAGAAGCCCGGGTCAACGCCGACGCGGTGCAGCGGGACCTTGGTCCCGAGCGTCTTCGGCGAGGGACACATCTTTGTTTCGCGCGAGGGATCGAAGCCGGATGGTGTGGGTCCACACCTTTCTGCCGGCTTGGTAGCTCATATGGAAGTAGAGGGCTTGTCGGTTGCTCGCGACTTCGCAACTTGCAGATCGGCGAGATGAGCGAAAAGCACAGTGTGCTTGCACTGTCGGTCGAACAGCGATGCCTCACGACGCAAATCATGACAGGGCGAGCGACAGGTGGAATTGGAATGGCTGACTGAGATACCGCAATTTGCCGAAGCAGGTGTCGTACAGACAAATGCGCTAAGCGCGGGCCTGTTTGCTTGGATGCTCCTGTTGGGACTTTCGACCAATTTCAAGCTCGCCGGACCTGCACAAGCGCCCGGCTTTTCGGTTCGGCACAGAGCTTGCTTCTGTGCACAACAACATCGCCGAGCCGTCGCGGTGATGTAGGGGCGGACCCGGCGCCGCCATGAACGGCGTCGCGTTCGCCCCGCTCTGTCTTAATCGGGGCCACGCAGCCTGATACCGGACCGAGCATTTTGAGACCGCTTCGTGTCGTGTTCGGCTCATAGTCGCGTCCCATTTCTCGGAGAGACTAGCAACACAAGGCGAAAACATGTTGTTCTTAGTTATTGGAAAGAAGCTCTGTACTGGACGTAACGAATTCATGGCCAATTGCTCACAATGACAGGCTATCCCATCAACCGGCAGATAATTCCGATCACCGTGATTGCGGTCTCCGCATGGCTATTCTCGGAGCCAGGCCGGATAGCGAGTGGGCCTCGACCCGCACAGGCCAGCGCTCCGTCGAGCGAGATCCTCGCCGATCCGGCCGCCCCTGATGACCTGGATGCGGATCATAAGTCCGTTGACACTCGCTCATTGCCGAGTGGGCATTGTCGCGTCAGAAGCTCCCAGCTAAGCGTTGTCAAGCTTGGCTCGAACTACGCAGACGTCGTTCACGTGTTCGGTTGCGCGGGCACTCTCACATCAAGCGAGATCGTGGAAGGCACCAAGTTCGAGCTATTTGCATGGAACGAAGGACGGGTTTTGGCGCTGTTCGCCGACGGGAGGCTGTTGCTCGCATCGCGGTCTGCCCCATCATAAGGCACCTGAGATTCTTATAGCATTGGTACGCGCGCCTTTGCCTTTACGACAATAGCGAAGCAGAGAAACGAAAGAGCGGCCGGCCGCTTCTCAGGTCGCTCCGAGCGGAATTTGTTCCGCCGCGTAGCTAGTCCGCAGATTAAACATTGGATCGCGCCAGCGCCGTGACGATCGACGCGCCACTTCGTTTGTTAGCTTCGAGACATTTCCGACGGATGGCAGCGGGCGCAAGGTTCAGCCTCAAACATGTCTGAACCCATGCTAGTTAGAAGCGGCGATTTCCCTTCGGCATGCTGTTTGCTTTGTCATGACCAGCCTCACCGATTCTCCCAGCCACCCGGGGCTTTGGGCTCATCGCTGATGGGCCGCCCGCTCTGTGATGCCTGCTGGTTGCCGCGTCTCGAAACGTCATATTCACGGCTTCCGCCGCGAGGCGCCGAGCATCTATGACCCGGAAATTCGTGGTTGCGAGAGTCCGTGCACAAGCGGAGGACATCGGGGAGGCGCAGATTTCGCTCGATCTCAATCATTCATTGGAACTCATGGCCACCGAAGAATCAGCACTGGCAAATTTCCAACTGCAAATGGGCGACGCGCCGAACGCGCTCGCCGTCAGTCACGATCGAGGCTCCGACGCCCTGGTATTGGTCGAGGCAGCGGTTGACTATCGCTGCGCAATATCAATCCTCAAGGAGGAATTCACTTTAACGGACTTAGAAGCGGACGATAGACTCAACGAGCTCTTTCACAAACCTCGCATCGCGCGCTATTTCCTGCTTGTTCTTGGGCAACACGTCATCGGGGCTGGTTTGGTTCGGCTAAACCCTATGATCCCACAGTCGATATACGTCCCATACATTGCTATCCGCGCGGCCGACCGCGGAAGACTATCTACGCGGAGGATGAAGCAACTGTTCGCCAAGTTCACGCGGGAGATGGGCGCCCGCAGAATTCTGGTTGAGGTCGAAAGCCGGCCTCGCATGCTACTCGATGGTCACCATCGGAAAGAACGCATGCAAAATTGTGCTATGAGAATACATCTGCTGCATCGCGTCTTAGGCACGATCTTTATTGACGATCCGGAACGGGCAATCGCGTATACACGGCCTGCTTCCGATGATCCGCAGAAGGTGAGAACCTCTCTTCTGCTGGGCTTCGTGCCTGTCGAGGCAGAACCGGCAAACTTCTTCAATCCCGAGCGTACCGCGATATCAATTGACCGCTATAGGGAGCTCTATGTGGAACTTATGCAGCTAGATTACGGCACCGAAACACTTATACCCACGCCGAGTCAGCTGGCCGGAAGATACCCCGCAGTTCGCGATTTCCTGATCCGGACGGATGCTTGTCGCTGGGAGCGCTTTTGGGTGTCGCTTCGTCCCTCCTGATTGTCCAACCACCGTTGGCCGCAAAGAGTTGAGCGGGGCGGCTCCGACGCCATACCTCCTCAAGTGCTCGCGACCACTGTTTGTCCGATCTGCGAGAGCAATCCTGTAGGCGCCCGGATACACCGCCCGCAAGCGCGAACTAATGCGGATCATCATCGCTGTCCATCGGACACTACCACGAAAGCCGCGTTCAGCATTGCCGCGTCAAGCGTTTCCTACCGACCCGCATCCAGAGCCTCGGCCGCAAACTCGATCTAGATCGCCGCTCGCTAGCCTGCTGAAACCGGTGCGCCCCGAGGCTCCCTCGATCGTACAAAGCCGATCTATACCCGGACGCTCCTTCGGCTGCAGATCAAGATAGGTCACAGTGCGCACCGCGTCAGCTGATAGCGCTTTGTGGTGAGTTCGCCGATAACGGTATAAAGTCGCCCAACTTTTGAAATGACTCTCGTTCTCTAAGTCGTTTTTCGCTCAGGAAGCGGCTTGCCTGATCCCGCTCGCAGCTTGCTCTACATAGACGATGCCTGCTATCGATGACTGCGATTGCCTGCCTCGGGGCGTGTGAAACGCGCATTTGAACAGCGTTTTTGAAGGATTCCTTCATGCCGGCAAGAGTATGGCTTGGACGCAATGATGAACTCGTGGTGAAGCCAGACGGGCACCCGCCGCAGCCTGCGCACGCACAGCCTGAGCTTTCCGCTCCAACTTCGCCAGCACTAGCTGCTCCAGCGAACGGGTTTCCAACTAGTTCACTCTCGTTGGTTGACCAAAAGGCGAAGCGTGAGAAGCCGCGCTGGTTGATAGCGGCGCGAAGGTCTTCTAGATCGCGGCGCGACCCTCCGTTGTTGCCACGCCATTTCGTGTAAGCCCGGCAGTTCGCACCATTGACGTCAGAAAGCACTTTGCCGCCCCACCATTTGTTGAGGCGGGCAATCCTTTCGTCAAACTTAGCTTTGTTGGCCTGTGTCTCGCGTCGATCCTCGTAGTAGATCGAAAGCACGTCCGCGACGTCGATAGCCTCGATATCCTTGAGGCGACGTGTTCTGCAAAGATTGGCAGAACGCACTAGGTATGCGGCCGCCGATCGCCTATTTCAAGATGAAAGAAGCCAACGCATTAACCGGCGAATTCGAATTCTGGAGTGAATCAAGAAGAAATGAGCGTGTCGCGTTGCTGTTCTCGATTGTTGAGAATCACGCGCTGTTCGGCGTCAGTACAGCGGCGCCGCATGACGTTTATCAATCTGTGTTTGTCGGCAATTTAGATAGTAGTACCCGTTTCCTAGAACATCCTTACTGTCTGATGCTCTTCGGTATAGTCACTTCCATCGCCAGTTGCGCAGTTACTTCCGGCGAGAAAGAGCCTATTGAATTTGTATTTGATAGCCAGCCAGATCAGATGAACAGGATACTGGCGGGATGGGAGCTCTTCGTTTCTGTCTCTCGCGAGGACTTAAAACCCTTCCTTAGTCGACCACCGGTTTTCCGTGACGACAAGACTGCTTTGCCCCTACAGGCAGCCGATCTTCATGCTTGGTGGACACGCCGCATGTGCGAGGCATATTTTTTTGGAAAAGCCGATCTGAAGCCGTCGTTTCCCGGTGGTAGAGACAGTCTGAGCATTCGATGCGTCGAAAAAATACTGGACAGAAGATTCCTTGCTAAGAATGCGTGCGTCTTTGTCGGGAGCAATTCCTATCTTCTTTCGCCCCAGATAACCCAACGCTATCCGGCAAACCCCTTGGGAACACGGACCACAGGCATCAATCGACCCATTCAAACGTAGGGCGCGTCGGATCGGCTGACCTTGATACCATCCCAACCCAGGCCAGACAGAAACATCTCGACGTTTGCCTCGCTGTCGGGATTTTTCGGACCAAGTACAATCTTTTTGATCGGCGCGTTCCTACCTCCATCCGTCATATCCAATACGACGTAGGGAACCTGCACACCATTGCGAACGCGATAAACGATCGGCTGCGGACTCGCACGCCTCACGCCGTTGTCGTCGATCCCTCCCATCGGGATCATTTTCCGCCTTTCGTTCTCATCGAGCGCCACAGCCGAAACGTGAACGTTGCGAATCTCCATTTCCTCCGCAAACGATGGATGCTTGTAAGCACACAAATCCAGCCCGAAATTGAACCAGTGCTGTTCGAAGCGTTCGTCGTATCTAAAGCCGAACCGCTTTTCTACTTCAAAGACGTGCTTGATGTTGTTGGTTAGCTCGTTTCTCTGCGCCGCTCTGTCGTAGAGCACTCTCAGCGGCTTTGCAGGCCACTCCATCTCTTTAGGAGAAAAGCCAATCGCGAAGCCTCGCCCATCGTCCGTATAGGCGCGCCATTGACTTAGAAGATCACCATTGAGCGAATAACTAGATATCATCGCTACCGAATGATCTTGGGTCAGCCGCACCATGGCGGTGATACGATCTACAAAGTCAGCGCCACAAACCTTCCTCAGTTTGTCGGCGGCATCCTGAAACTGAGTAAAGCCCCATTTCCGCTCTTGGGTGTCGTTGAGCGCGGAGTAAGCTGTGTGCCACATTGTCCGGGATCGAACAATGTTCGTAAAGGCGTCCGCGCCGCAGTAGTGGTAGATCAACTCGTCTTTTGGCGGCTTATAAAGGCGATCCTGAATCATCTAGGCCTCTTCAATCGAGTTGACCGATGGGGTCTAAGTCCTTTGAACCCGTAAAGACGAGCATTCGAGCGCTAGCCTTCAATAGATACGGCATCGTTATCTCCAGAACGGTGCCACAGAAATTGAGCTGATAATCCGATGGATGCGAGAAGGATATGCCTTGCGCGGCAGAGCGCAGGAAACTCACCGGATGCGAGTGCACCCAATTCGATAGGTACGTCTGATGGAAATCAAATGCATCCACATCCCAACCCGCCTCTCGCGCCGCTCCTCTAACTCCATCAATGAAAACGTTTTGACCTTTTAGGATCGCTTCGATCTTTTCCTGAGAGTAGCCCACCCCTTTCGCGAGACCGTTAATGCGCGCTCGTAGCGTGACTTTTCGTTCCTCGTACGTATCGAAAAAGGCCAGTCTCGGGGTTTGACTTTCTGCGCCCGCTGCTGTGAGAAATCTGCTGCGATTGAACAGTTCGTGGAGACGCAGGATTTGTCGCCTCAAATCCCACTGCTCACGGTTGATGCTAGTATCGGAAATATACATAGTCATCACGGCGGCATCGAGCGCGGCTCTGCCTAGAGTAGCCAGAGAGAAATGGTCGAGCAAGCCACCCGTTTTCAACACTCGCTGATGATCACGCAAGAGCAACCTCATCGACATACAGTGTGCGATCAACTTCGCAAATATGAAGAGCGCTATGTCTTGTCTCCCGGTATGATCAACGCCAATCCGGCTTTCTGATATAGCAATCGCATCACGCGTGTCCTTTTCGAAGGCAACTATTAGAGCCTCAAGTGTCGCCCTTATCGTTTGGCTGGTCTCATCTTCGACCATTGTCTCTCTGTCCGCGTTCGATAGACCCTAAACCCTGAAGTCGAACTATGGGTGCGGCGGCAATCTCTTACGCGCTAAACTCTTGACTCGTCTAGAACATAATGAGAACATTAGCCAGCTCCGCCTATTGGTTTTCCCCGTGCACGAAGCTGCCGCCCCTAAGCTGCAATTGGATGCGCTGGCTTTGGAAGCGGCTGGCAATCGCGGCTTGCGGCGGTGACGCGCGCGAAGCTGTCAAGGCACTGTTGATTGCGAATGAGTATCTAGAGCGCGAGATGGAAGCACAGGTCCCGCACGGGTATATGCGGGGTGTGAAGCATGGAAGGCTTAATACTTATTCCGGTTAGCCGCTGTCGTTCAGTGGCGCCGCTACTGAATCAATTCATCTTCATCTGTTTTCTCACCATTTAACGGATCCCCTGCGCCAATTAGCCAATCCGGAGTCAATGTGGGGTCCGGAGGTAGCTGCAGGATTGGAGTAGACAGGCCCAACCGATCGCAGGTCAACAAAAAATCATATACCGGCAACAACTCAGCAGTGGACTCAATCGCTAGGCGCTTCTGCAAATCGGCGTCGCTCTCACCAAAATGGGTCTGTCCTGTAACGTGGTTGCCGAAAGACCAGCTTAGCCTTTGCGCCGGATTGACCCTCTCGAATCGTCGAGTTGCTTCCATCCGCGCGTTTACGATGACACGATTTCCGGGACGCCAAGCAGCAGGCAGTAGAGGCCAGCTTTTGTCGCTGTGACCACGGAATACCCAAGGAATTTGATCGTCTTCGATTTGCTACGATGAAGAATGCAGCGCTTCACCGTTTCAGTGGATACAGACGTTGAATCAAATTGGTATCTGACGCCGTCCGGCTTTGACGATTTCGAAACCGCGTTGCGCTTTGCGGCCGGTATAGCGAAGTCCCTCCACGGAAATGCTGGCGCACCGGACGCGATTTGGATTCATGGCAGCAAATGGGATGATGGGCCGTGGCCTGTTCATGCGCTTATTTTCTTGGCAATGATAAATGGATGGTTTGACGACGATCCCAGCTAGGTTTTCCCATTTTGGGGATATGTAAATTTTCCCATGGGCCGGTGCTGATTCTCGCGTCGTCAGGGACACAAGGGCCCCTGGGGTAAGGATGGGTACCACTCTTCCTGAAGTGGATTACCTATTGCCAGCCGAAGTGTTTCGCCTTTAGGTTGGCACGCACAGAAAGTTCGTGGGGCTGCCAATGAACCTTCAGTCGCTGTGGTCCATTCTTAAGGATAAGGACAATGTAGCAATCTTAGCTGCAATTCTCGCAGCGGGAAAATTCCTTTTCGAATATCACCGCGAGAACAAACGAAAGCGCATGGAGATGTATATTAGTCTCCGCGAGAAGTTTCGGGAAAACGACGATTTCGATCCTATATTCGCAGCGCTCGACCAATACAACGAAGCCGAACCCGATTCGGCAGCTGAGGCTCAAGCGCGATTAAAGCTGTCATCGATCCCGTACGGCGATCGGTACGAGTTCGTGGCTTTGCTCGACGACATCGCTATGGCTATGAATTCTGGGACACTAAAGCCGCGTGTAGCGAACTATTCGTTCGGACACTATGCGATACTTTGCTGGGAGGTAGATGAGTTTTGGACTGATTTGCGCGAAAACAGGAATGATCCTTATTGGTCGTTGTTTAGACGGTTCGTGAAGCGCCTCGAATGGCGCCAAAAGCTACTCTGCAAATATCCTCGGCTAGTGGCGTTTTCGCTGAGGGTGTGACCCCTGCGCGCATTCTAGGGGCAAGACCACCGCCCCAGTCTCGGAAAAAATAGGTACCCATTCGCCACCCCGTTTGAGCCATTGCTTTGGCGGCGCGGCCGCCGTACGCCGAGGCGTCATTCATTTGGACCCGAACGATTATGGCTCTCACCATCATTTGCGTGACTGGACCGTCCAACACTGGCAAGACAAGCACTATCCGCGAACTCACCGCCAAGCCCCTCGGATACACCAAAGCCAAGGGCGAGGTTCGAGGTGTGTTTCAGATGCCCCGACGAGGTTATGCCGTCGGTGTGAACAGTGGTGGCGACAACCTTCCCGGTGTCTTGCGTGGTCTAAAGTTTTTGGACGGCTACAAGAAGCTTAGGGTCATGATTGTGGCCGGCCACACGCGCGAGAGTGATACCTTTCAGGCGGTAGAGCGCTTTGCGAAAAGTAAACGCGCCGCTTTTCATGCCATCGAGACGGAGACGCTCGACGGTAACCGTGAACGGTACGCCGCTATCAGAGCGAACGTCAAAAAGATAAAGCGTCTCATGCCTGGCCGGGAGCGCTAGCCACGGGCTGCGGCGCGTTATTCCGAAGCGCGTCCCACCAAACACCGGCCAACCACCGAACGCACCACAGGCCGCCGTAGCGCGTTCTGGGGCGCGACCGCCGGCCTAGCCCCACCCTGCCTTTGCTCCACCCTTATTTTACATGCTCCACCGCTCCACCACCCTATAGGGGGTGGTGGAGCAGTGAAGTGCCACACTAAAACAACCTGCGCTCCACCGTGGGTGGAGCAAGTGGAGCGCCTGCCTAGGTTGTCCGGATGAAGTCCCGGGGCCTGCGGCTAGCGTCATTCTTATAGACTTCCAGATGCCCTTCCTTGATCCACGTCTTGAGCATCATCGCGACACGGGCCTTCTCGGCCCCCGCCATAGGCTGGTTAGAGCCACTTGATTGCCAAAGAGTCGAGGCGCTTTGACGAAGAAGGAGACGACCTAGTAGTATAAAATAAAAGGCCAAAGGATCGTGTCATTTCCGGTAATTGAACTGACAGCGACCTTCCAAAGAGAGCAGTTCGCTTCAAGGACTACTCACATCGCTTAATGACATCGTCGCGGATGAGAGGCTGTATCAGCGGGCGCGCGAAGAGAAAGTTACCGGCACGTCGCTTATGCGGTCTGTAAGCGAACGAACGATTGTGGGCCAATTTCGTCGCATTGTTGCAGGAGGCGCGCGTCTAACGGACTACTCGTTCCGATATCGAGGTCCAGCGCAGATCGATCCCGAGTTCGATCCAGTTACGCTTGTCTTCGAGGTGGCACCTTCCTCCAGACCACCAAGCAATATCCAAGTGATCATTGGTCGCAATGGCGTCGGCAAGTCTCATCTTCTAAATGCAATGTCTCGCGCTCTCGTCGAAGGGGAGGACGTCGATAAGAACGGGGAGTTCATGTCCGATGAAGATGAACTCGACGAAGAACTTGAAAGTCCGTTCGCAAACATTGTCTCAGTGACCTTCTCGGCCTTCGACGATTTCCCTCTTATTCGAAAATCAAAGAACGCCACGAAGGGCGTTCGCTACGCCAATGTCGGCCTTCGTAAGCGGGTACGACAGACAAATGACGATGGTAGCACTGAATTTATCACAGTGACTCAACAGCCCGGCGAACTGACCCAAGATTTCATCGCCAGCGCAAAAGCATGTACTACTGGCCAGCAGCCCCGCGAGCGATGGCGACGAGCGCTTCGCACACTTGAGTCAGACCCGATTTTTGAAGAGGCCGACGTCACAGCATTGCTTGATCTTGTCTCGGACGATCTCGGCAGCTCGGCGAGCCGGCTCTTCCGCAAACTGAGTTCGGGGCACAAGATTGTACTTCTTACTATCACGAAGCTTGTCGAAAGTGTGGAAGAGCGCACATTGGTTCTCATGGATGAGCCTGAAGCTCACCTCCATCCACCCCTTCTTGCAGCACTTATCCGCGCCGTTTCAGATCTCCTCATCAACAGGAACGGTGTCGCTATCGTCGCCACCCATTCTCCTGTGGTGTTGCAGGAGGTGCCGCGCAGCTGCGTTTGGAAACTTCGTCGTCATGGCGGCGGCGCGGTTATCGAGCGTCCAGAGATCGAGACCTTTGCCGAGAATGTCGGCCGTTTGACACACGAGGTGTTTGGCCTTGAGGTGACCCAGTCAGGTTTCTACAAAATGATCGCAGAGGCAGTTGTTGCTAATGACGATTTCGATGACGTTATCAGCAAATTCGATGGCGAGGTCGGACTAGAAGGACGGGCCCTGATCAGTGTGCGGATTGCAGCACGCGATGCTACCGACGATGAGGATCTCACCTAGATGTGGTGCGTTAATCGACCGGCTTTCGATGCCGAGGACACGTTCGCCGCATGCATCAGCCGAGTTCATGACAAACATTTGAAGCACCGCTTAACCGCCATTGCGGGTCACGTTAAGGGTGAGGCCACAATCTATGCTGATCGCGCGGAAGACGCCGAACTTCACCTCATCCCTCAGACGGTCGGCGTTGATGGCTCGGTCACCACGGACGAGATGGTCAGTGTGTACGACCAGCGAATGGCTGGAAAGAGAGGCCCGGGCCGCCACGTCTATGACGCGATAAAGCTCCTGCCGAAGCAAGGTATCTGCCCTTTCTGCGATCATCGTCCTGTCTCAACGCTTGACCACCTCCTACCAAAGCGGCTTTTCCCTGCTCTGGCAGTAACCCCTGACAACCTCGTCGGCGCCTGCGCTGACTGCAACAAAACAAAGCTGTCTTTCGCTCCCGCTGCAGCAGAGGAGGTCTTTCTCCATCCATATTTTGATAACGTCGAGGCCGAGCGTTGGCTCGCGGCCAAAGTCGTTGAGGGCCCGGTCGCGGCACTGATCTTTCGGACGCAGGCAGTTACATCCTGGCCTGGTGTTCTTAACGAACGGGTGCGCCGACAATTTCGAACGTTGGGGTTGGCGCAGCTGTATGGAGCACAGGCCGCACGCGAGATCAGCGGTCAGGCGCAGCTTCTCGGGGACATTTACGACAGCCGCGGTGTAGATGGCGTTCGCGAGGAACTAACGCGGCAAGCCAAAACGCGCGAAGCGGTTCGCATGAGTCGTCGGTGAAGAATGCAAATCGGCTTGGGAGATAGATAGAAGTTGCCTCGATAAAGTATTCGATTTTGCAGGAAAGCCGAGTGTTGTGGCGCGCTTTCTTGCGTTTTGGGATTTTGCTTTCGAGCGATTCGTGATTCCCTGGCGGCGGGTCATCGGCATTGGGGAAGGCGATGAGCAAACCGCGGGATGATCGCCAGAAAGACCTGTTGCTTCCTGCCCTCGATCAGATCATCGACATGGGCCACCCGGTGGTTCGGTTGGCGGGGCTGATCGACTGGAAGTTTCTGGATGACCGTTTTGGTTCGGTGTGCCAGGCGGGGTCGGGGCAGCCAGGCCTGCCGACGCGGATTGTCGCCGGCCTGTTCATTCTGAAGCACATGCACAACCTGTCAGATGAGGTGCTATGTGCCCGCTGGATCGAGAATCCCTATTACCAATACTTCTGCGGCGAGCTGAGCTTCTGCCACCGGCTGCCGTTCGATCGATCGTCGATGACGCGCTGGCGGCAGCGGCTCGGCGAGGAGCAGCTCGTCACGCTGATCCAGGAGAGCCTGTCGGTGGCCCACAGGACTGGCGCCATCGGTCCGAAGGACCTGGAGCGCGTGGTGGTCGATACCACGGTGCAGCCCAAGGCCATTGCGCATCCGACCGACGCGCGGCTGATGCATCGGGCAATCACCAGGCTCGTCGGGCTCGCCAAGCGCAACTGTGTGCCGCTGCGCCAGAGCTATCTGCGCCTGGCCAAGCGCGCCGCCATCATGGTCGGCCGCTATAGCCACGCTCACCAGTTCAAACGCGCCCGGCGCCAGCTCAAGTTCCTCCGGACACGGCTTGGCCGGATCATTCGCGACATCCGCCGCAAGATTGATGGCGATACGGTGTTGGAAGCTCGCTTCGACCCGCTGCTCGGTTTAGCGCAGCAAGTGCACAGCCAGGACCAGCATCAGCGCGGTCTGAAGGTCTATGCGTTACATGCCCCGGAGGTCGAGTGCATCGGCAAGGGTAAAGCCCGCGCGCCTTACGAGTTCGGCTGCAAGGTTAGTATCGCCACCCCCGTGACGTCTCCGAAGGGCGGACAGTTTGTGCTCCATGCCAAAGCCCTGCATGGTAATCCCTTCGACGGGCACACGCTCGGCCCTGTCATTGTCGACATGGAGAAGCTCACCGGCGTGGAGGCTCGCCGCATCCACGTCGACAAAGGCTATCGCGGGCACAACCACCCGCATCGGTTCAGGGTCTGGATCTCAGGTCAGGTCCGCCGCGTCACCGCTTCGATCCGTCGCGAGATGAAGCGTCGCGCGGCCGTCGAGCCCGTCATTGGCCACGTCAAAGCCGAACACCGCATGGACCGCAACTATCTCAAGGGCCGCCTCGGCGACCGCATCAACGCCGTCCTTGCGGCTGCCGGCTACAACTTCGGCCTCCTGCTGCGGTGGCTGGCAGAGCTTTTGCGCGTCATCCGCACCTTCGTCGAAACCGTCCCGGCCCAAAACATCGCTTGAGCCAGGTACTGCACCGGTTCTTCACGGGCGACGCATGAACAGCTGGCAAGCCGTCACTTACCGCACACTGAGCGGAAGTGATTGGTTCTGCAATGAGGGATTCCGCGGCGCTTAAAGCGCTAGACTGTTCGAATCTCACGGATGCGAGCGTGCGCCTACAAAAAAAGCACCTTTGAAGGCGCGAGGAGCGACGACGATTTGCAATGCAGATGCACGAATGCAAACGAACAACAACAACTTGCATTTCGTTGTCAAAATGCAAAAGTGTAAATAATTGATATTATTGAGTTTTTTAGACATGCGAGCGAGGCCGCTCATAACGGTCTGGTTGCAAGTTCGAGTCTTGCCAGGCCCACCAACAAAGTGAACCATGTTGTTGGTCCACTATAAGAACGACTCGCTCGGGCTGTAAGAGCGACTCGATCCCGAGCCTTAAGAACGACTCGATTTTGTAAGTCGATGCCCAATCATTGAAAATCAGCGACCGAGCTTGAAACCGAACATTAACGCCGCGAAGATCTCACGGTGAGTACGGTAAGCAGTTTTGCGGTGATCGCAATCGATTTTTGATCGGTGTCAAGTCGCCAGCAGCCGCTGGGCCGCCGGCAATGCCGGCGGCCCAGATCGCGATGCTGAAGCTGGTGCTGCTGGTGGTGGTGCTGCTGGCGATGATGATGCCGGTGATGATGATCGTCGTCACGCCGACTATGGCGCGACCATCATGCCGACGAGCAGCAGCACCATGCTGATCATCATCATGGTGCCGCCGATGATCGGCACCGGCTGTGCCGGCCTCGTTCTTGTCGAGCCTGACCGTTAGGCCCGCGCAGCAGTGTCTTTCTTAACGAAAAGCGGCGCCGCGCTGTCTGCTACTTCTTTAGGGAGCATCCTTAGCTGTTCTGCGTCGAACGGCAGGTGAGTGAGATAGTTCGCGACCAGAGCACCCACGGCTTCGGCCTGTGCTGCATCTCGTTGGCGCTTGAGCGGCTCCCTGTCCGCACGACGGGACAACCAAAGCTTATGGGCGGCCCAAACCCGCGGATCTGGAGCGACGATGCGCACCGGTTCGCCCTTTTCGTCGATCGCGACCGCCTCGAAAGCCGGAGAATTCTGCAGCCAATCGAGTCCTTCGATTTGAACGGCAGTCAGGTCTTCGGGGTCTGAGCCGATCTTGTCCGGAGCCTTCTTCCAGGGAGGGCTCTGCATGGGCTTGATCAGATCGACGAGATAGCCGTCGCGGTTCACAGCTCGAAACGTCTGCTTTGTGCGTTCGAAACTGGTGTCGACGCGTTGAAGTATCTTCAGGAGCGAAGACTCGGAGACGTCGTCGTCCGCCACGAACGTAAGCCCGCCGCGCGCGTCGAACAGAAGATCGATGTCTTCCGTCGTGGTCAGGCCTGGATCGATCTTGACGCCGGAAGAGGCTTCATAACCGTAGATCGCGTTCGTTCCGAGAATCCGAATGCCGGAGCCCAACATCCCGAAGCCGTCGAGAGCTCGCACGATCCGAGCTCCGATCAGGGGTACGCGACCCAGGCCGAGTGCACGATTGACAGCGGATTGCCGCTCCATCGTGTCACGCAGGTTTCTCAATCGGGCTTCCGCAGCAGCACGCTTAACCTCGAAGTCGGTCTTCATTTTTTCGGTTTCGGGAGAGCGCGCCCCGAGCGAGCTTTGCTTCCGGAGGCCGGCTTTGTCGTAGTAGCTCCGGGCGAGGTATTCGCGGCCTTTGGACTCCACCCAGGTCAGGGAACCGCGATGCGCGTCGTACGCCTCCTTGGCGTCCCGCAGGGCCTGAAAGCGCTGCTGGCTGTTGACTACCTCGCGGCGTTGATCATTGTTAAGCTCTTGAAATTCCATGGTTTCAACACTTATGGCCGATTTAGATCGTTACTGTTGAAACCATATTTATCATTGAAAATCAAAGGTTTCAACAGTCACGTGTAAAATTACGCCAAACTGTTGAAACCGAGAACCTTTGGCCACTTCCGGCGGCGCCTCAAGCCGCCTTGGAGCTGATGTTGAAATGTGCGTTCGGCGAACCTGAATGGGTAGGGACCGCCGAAAACCCCCATGGCCAAAGCGGCAGCGATCAACATGCCGTTTGCGACGTAGTTTCCCGTCGCGCGCTCGGCATCGTGCTTCAGGCCGTAGCTGCCCCTTTTGCGGTTGATCGTCTTGCGACGTGGATACTTCGAAAGGAATTCGACTGCGCGAAGGAACTCGGCGATGGCCTGGTCGTCCAGCATCTCCGCCCGGCTCGTCTGGAAACGCGCGTCGGCCTCCTTGGCAGTCTCGTCGCGGTCGCGGGACGGCCGGTACCCGAACCAGCTGAGATCGGGCTCCATATCCATCGCCCGCCGAACGCCCAATTTCGCAAGCGAACGCGTCAAGCAGTCAGGCGGCGGCAAGCGATCTGGCGGATCGACCAGACCGCCCCGCTGGGCCGCTACACGCTGGACAACGCCCGGCGCATCGCCGAGATGAAGAACCGCGGCTTCACCGAGGCTCGCGAGCAGTTGCCCATCCTGCGGCCGCACTTCTTCGCCGAGCTGGAAGGAATTCGTGCCGTTCCATTCGCTGAAGCCCGAGAGCGGCAGCGTCGACGGGAAGAAATCAGCCCTGAAGCCGGCCGCCTGACGAAGGCACGCCAACCGCAAGCGAGGGTGGCGCCGGATCCAGCGCTTCCTGCTCCAGGTGGCGCACGTCCGATCCGAACGCCAACCACTCCGCCAGCTCGCGGATCGCGCTGTCGGACTTCGCGATCGAGGCCAAGCTCGGATCCGCATCTGCCGGCTGGCCGGCTCTCTCGGCCAGCTCCTTGGTCATCAGGTGCGGACGCGGCCCGCGGGGAAGGTTCTCTTCCAGATACCTGAGAATGCGCACGCCACCGGCGTCCACATCGCCCCAATGAAGGAACGGCACATCGGTCGGAACGGCGGTCAGGACCTTCGCCAGAAGCTCGATGACTCCCGCTGCGGGAAAGCCGCCGGTGTACACGACTAGGCTGCCGTCCTCGATCTCGCGAACCTGCCGATTGAAGCTCGCGTAGTTCTCGATCGTCAGCACGGCCGTCGGCTGTTCCAAGACCGATAGTTGCGGGAGCATCTCCGGATGAATTGAGGCGAACGGCCTGGCGCGGCCATCGATCAGACGACCGCCAATCCCTTCCACGGCAACAGGCCCTTTCAGGTGAACGGGATGACTGAATCGCTCCAGCCCGATGTGCGCCCAGACCACATCGGCAGCGGCGCCTGGCTGCCCGATCCGGACGCCGAGAACGGCGGCGAGCCGCGAAGCGTGCCGATCGAACGCCTTCGTGTCGTTCGTCGCCTTTTGAGAAAAGGTTCGCCCGTCCAGTCCTTTAGCCTCCTGCCGCGAGATGGACGCCAGCAGCGTAAAGAACTCCTTGGCGGAATCTGCCTGGGCGGCGGTCAGACGATAGGCGGCCTCGCTGCGGGCCCACCTGGCCGTCATCTCGCCCAATAGGCTGACAACCCACGGTTCTCCGGTTGCTGCAATTGGAAGCAATTCGTCCCTGACGCGCTGCGCGACCGCCGGCGCGGTCGGGCGACCAAGATGCCTGGCGAGCAGTTCGGGGTCTAGGACACGGACCCGCTCGATCAGGTGACTCCGGTCCCTCTTGCCTCGCTCCACCTTGACAGCGCCGAACCTCTCGGCCGCCGCCATCTGGTCGTGGAAGCGGCTCACCTGCTGCGCGGTAGAGAGCCTGTCGTACTCCGGAGCCGCGGAAGCCGGTCGGGAGCGATCGGGGTTGCGCTCGCTCCGCTCCAGCAGCCGTTCGAGGAATTCGACGCCGGCATCCGTTGTACGAACGTCGGTCATTCCGCGGCCTGGTCTTGCGGGACAGCCTCAGCCTTCTCGGCGGCAATCAACTCGGATTTGAAAACGTCGAAGCCCTTGCGGTACGGATCGATGGCAACGATGGCGTCGCGGGCCTTGTCGGTTAGGAATTCTGTGTCGATCATCACTTGGTTGCCCAAGCGGTTCACGTTGACGACGGTGTCGACCACCTCCATGAATACGTGGCGCTTTTCGTCGGGGGTGGCCAGCATCACCTGGAGTCCGAGATCCCGCATGAATTCCGAGCACTGACCGATCGCCTTCGTGTCCAAGCGGTTGAAGGCCTCGTCGAAGATCGCGAGGGACAGCCCGCTCTCGCCGGTCCGACGGTTCTGGTACGTGGCCGCGAGCGAGGCACCGATGGCGATGTAAAAGGGCAGTTGCCCTTCACCGCCGGATCCCGTGCCCGCGCGGCTCGTCAGCGACGAGCGGATCTTGCCCTCGGCATCCTGAATGTAGAGCTCGAAATTGAAATACTTGCGCGGGTCCTCGATATCCTCGGTCCGCGCCTCCGGATTCGACAGGATCTCCTCGATCTGGCGGACCGCCCGCATCATGGGAGAGGTCGCGTCCCCGCTGCGATCCCCGAAGAGAGGCAGATTGAATTCCGGCTTCCTGGATTCCTCGACGAGCTCGATCATGTCGACATGGGTCGGGGCCTCCAGCGCCTTGAACGAGTAGTAGTCCCGCCCGTGGAACTGACGATCCTTCAAGTGCCGGTTGAGCTCGTTCAGGGTGGACTTGATGCCAGTGAAGGCATCGTCCAGGCGATGCAGAAGATCGTCGCGGAATGCCGAGGTCATCTCGGTCGCAGCGTTCCGGCACTGCTCTTCGTACTGGACCAGTTCGTGCGTATCGAGGCGCTGTTTTTCAGCCGCGGCCCACTGCTCGACGGCCGCAGGCGTCGCTTCCTCGGCGGTGAAGGGCGGCACCACATGGAATTCCTGACCATGCTTGTTCATCGCGCCGGTCATTTCGCGCATAAGGCTGGAGCGCCGCTCGGTCGAACGGCGATCCCGATCCGCGACGAAGCCGGAGACGAGGTTCGGAATGGATTCGGTGGCGATGACAGCGACCTGGACTCGGTAATCCCGCATGGCCGTCGACTGCGGAAAACCTTCGCGCACCTGGCGTGCCCGGCCGCGCCGACCCGATAACAAAACCTCGCGGTTCTCTCGCACGTAGATTTCGTAAGCACCCTCGGCTCGGTCCCGCGCGGTTTGCGCTCCGTTAAACGCCGTTTGGGTCGTGTTTTTGAGCTTGGCGGCCACCCCGGCTTCAGACCGCAGGCGGTCCCGCTCCGAAATGAGCTTGGGATCGCGATTGCGCCTGGCGTCCTCGATGTTCTTCTCGACGTCCGAGATCTTGCGATCGAATTCTACCAGCGCGGCGCCGCACGCCAGGCAGCTCAGTCCTGTGGCTTGCACCTTCTGGAATTGCGCGAACATGTCCCCGAAGAGACTGGCATCTTCTTCCAGTCGCAAAACCTCGCTGGCCTGCTCGGCGAGTTTCTGCGCGAGCTCGCCCCGCTCGCTCTCGAGCTGCTGGCGCATCTGAGCCTGCGTGGCGCGCCCGAGCTTCAGGTACTCCGGCTTGGGAAGCCTCCGGACGGTCCGGCCGCCCTGCATCATGCGGTCGGGCGTAATAGCATTCTCGGCGGCGACCATCCTGTCCATGGTCTCTACCATCATCAGCCGACCAAGCCGATAGTTGAGGAATGCCCTGGCATGCCGGTTTTCCGTGCTGATGATCTGCGCCAGCGAACCCTTCTCGGCCGGCCGCGTGCTGTCGGTCTTGGTCGTGTTGATGACCTCGGCGTGTTGAAACGAATACTCCCCGCCTTCCCTGTAGATTTCCAGGGCGCGGACTGCGCGACCGGGCTCAACGATCAGCGCCTCGCGGGAGCGACCCAGGACAGCCTCGGCCGCCATCCGCCATTTGTCGTCCCGAATCTCGACCAGATCGCACAGCGGCTCGGCTTCGATGCCATGCGAACGAAGCTGATCGATCAGATCGCGGGTGCCGCGCTCAATCGGGCTCAGCCCCTGGTCCATGCGCTTCAAGTTGCTGTCGATCTGATCGATACGATCCTGAAGATCCTTGGTCGCGACGCGGGCGTTGAAATGGATATCCGAGAACGTCTTGCGGACCGCCGCAAGCCGCTCCTGGTCGACGGCGACAAGAGCCGCATCGAGATGGGAGGCGCTGTCCTTCCAGTCCTCTGGGAGCGTCTTGTCCCAGTCGGAAAGCGGCGCCCTTCCCCGAGCGACGATGACCGCGCTCAGTAGCGCGTGCAGCAGATCGTCCCGGCGGACCAGCAGATTGCGGTCGACCGCCTTCTTGATCGAAGCGATGAGGCCATCGATCTCCTTGACCGGCGCCATGGCGTTGGCGCGCAGACCCACGGTAAGGCTCTTGTCCGCCTCATACATCTGGGCGAGTTGTTCGCCGACACTGGTGTTGATCGACAACTCAACGGCCTTGAGCTCCGTCTCGAATGTCGAGTGCCGGTCGACGCGGCGACGGCTTCCACTTCCGCTTTGGCAGCGGCGCTCTTGAGCTGCGCGATATTCTCTTCCTGGCGTCGCGCGTCCCGCCGGAACTTCTCCCACTCTAGGCGGGCGATCTGCCAATTGGTGACCGTGATGACTCGCTCGTTTTCGACGGCGCGAGCCACAATCCGGAGGATCCCAGCGAGGCTGGCGCTCTGCGCCTTCAACTCTTCGATGCGGCGGGTCAGCGAACGCCAGTGCTCGATACCTCGCCGGAGCCTGTCGACCTGGATCGGCTGGACGTCGAGAACGTAGTTCCGGACGAACTCGGTGGGATTGTCCACTGGCTTCAGCAGCAGGGCATTCCGAAACGCCCTCTGGAAGCGCCTCGGATCAAGCGGAAAGCCCGCCGGCGACAAGGCCCTGAGCGATTCCGCCACGAAGTCGGTCGCGCTGGAGAACGCATCGTCGACTTCGATATTCCTGGCGCGCAGCGCGTTGCGCACAGCGTGCCACTGTAGCGTCTCGACCTCGTCGTCGCCGACCGAGGCAAGGACGTCGTCCTTGGTCAGCGCGCCCTTGGCGATGAAGCGCGCCTCGCAGGACTCATCGCTTCTCGACGCCGAGGCCGAGAAGGCCACGCCCAGGCTCACGGCCGAGCCGTCGGCCAGGTCCTCGAAGACCAGGATGACGTAGGTGTAGGCATGCTGGCGCGTCGGCTCCGACCGCTCGCCCTTCTCGTCGAGCGAGACCACGCCGAGGCAGTAGTCGCGCAACGTCCGCTTGCTCCTGACGTTGCTCTGGGCGCTCGGATTGAACCGGATGCTGGCCATGCTCGCGCCGGAGAGCACGGTCTGCACGGCGTCGATGATCGCCGATTTCCCCGCGCCATTCGGCCCGATGATGGCGGTCATGCCGCGCATATCGACCTGCTGCACACGGAACAGGTACCAGTCGACCAGGATGATACGACGGAGTTCGATCACGCCTGCACCTCGCTCGCGGTGTCGGCCTTTGCCGTCGCCGCAGTGGCGCGCGACACGAACTCCTCCAGAGAGCCGAGCGTGTCCTTGGAGACCACGATCGGCAGGGCGGGCCGCAGGAACAGGGTGAAGTTCCTGTCGTCACGATCCTCGATCCGGACGAGCCCGCGCTGCCTGAAGCCGGCCAGGATTTCCTTCACCCTCCCGAAGTTGGGCCGTTCCCGATGGGTCCGATCTTCGTAGATCTGCAGGATCTGCTCGCTCTCGACCTCCACCTCGCCGAATTCCTTCGCCTCGAACCGCGTAAAGGCCTCCTCATAGTGGAGTCGCAGCACAAGCAGGAGCAGGCTCTCGTCGAGCTTCATGCTCTGACGCGGAGGCAGTTCGTTCGCAACCAGGCCGACATAGCCGTCGTTCGGCCTGCCCACGACCCGATACCCCAGCGCATCGAACAGGTTCTCGAAATAGCCTATGTAGCGGCGGAGCACCTCATAGAAGGTCTTCATGCCCCAGTCGTTCTCATAGATGAACTGGGCGCGCCAGAGCGCCTGGGCAGCCTGACGCAACTCCTTCTGCAACTGGTCGCCGTCGCGACCCTCGGAGTCCGCGTCGTCGATGATTTTGGAGAGATCACGCAGCATCGGCCGTGGTCCTCGTTCTCTCGATCCGAAAGGCGGTCACGTCGATCCAGTCGTTGGCGGTACGGCCCTCCTCGATCGTGATCGTGAACTCGCCCAGCCGCACGGAGCGACCGACCGCGGCCAAATTCGGCAGCGTCCGGTAGGCGAATAGATCTGGAATGCTCTCGATCTCAATCTCCGCGGATGACACGGCATCGCGGCCTTGCATCTGCCGGCGGGCGAACTCCAGCAGCTTCTGATCGGTCACGCGCACCATCCGATCGAACTCGGTTGTAGCCTGGACGTAGGCGCGCAGATAAGGATCCTGCTTCGGCACCTTGAAGCGCGTCCGCTCGGGCGGAGCCTTCGGCGGCGGCGGAGTGTACAACGCGAGCGACGTGATCGGCAGACCGACATCCGGCGACCTCAGACGGATCTCCACCTCGTCGCTGCCGATCTTCGAGAGTTGCTCGATCAGCCGGACGATCCGTTCCGCGGACCCTTCTCCCATGACGTCCATGTAGTGGACGGTGGTGCGGATGCGGCGTTCGAGGCGGTCGCGGAAATCCTCGATCTTGTCCATGAAGGGACCGACGTCTTCAAAGACGCTCTTGATCTTCCCGAGCTCGGCGATGACGCGCTCCTCGGCCGTGACGATCGTGGCGCCCGCGGCCATGACACCCTGCTCGATGTAGGCGCGCGAGATCTTGCCGACGAGCCCTGCGTCCGCGAGCATGTCGCCCGCCAGGGAGGCGATCGTGCGACGGTGACGGTAGGGATTGTTGGACGTCTTGAGTTGCTTGTAGTCGGCGATCAGCAGTCCGTCGACAAAGTCCTGGAAGAACGTGCGGAGAATGGCCGCCGCGTTCGGATTGCCCAGGATGCGGTCCTCGATCTCGCGCATGCCGGCCAGGATGCGGCGCATGCTGCGGGCGAACCGAGCAGCCGTGTCGTGCGCGTTGGCAAGACCTTGGGCCATGGTCTCAGGTTCCCGGAACGCAGCCTCCAGGTTGTTCTTGACGTCCACCACGGCACCGGCGACGCGCACGCGGCTGTTGCCGAAATCGGTGATCGCGCCCAGGACCATGAACGCGTCCGGGTTCATGTCGACGTAGGTGCGCCATTTCTCGGTCTCTTCCGTGAGCCAACCGGTGTCGCGCAATCGGTAGTAGGCGAGATAGTGGGCCTGGCTTGTGGTCTGATCTTCATCGGGATCTCCCTCGGAAAGATCGCCCATCGATCCGATGCCGAACTCCGAAAGCCCGATCTCGATCTGCTTAACGACCTCTTCCCTAAGCGGCGTCTCAAGGATGCGAGCCGAGTAGACCCGTTCGTAGAGGCGCATCAGGAGCCGGGCATAGACGTGCTTCTTCGGCCCCGACAGGGGCTTGAAAAGGGTCTCCGGAAGATAGCCAAACAGCTTCATCTATCGGTCCTTTAGCCGGCCGATTGAACCGTCACGCCCGCGCAACCGCAAGAATAGCCGGAGCAGACTTTCACTGACACCAGGCTCCCGATCTGACGGAATCGGCTGTTTAGCCGCTTTCCAGCGAGACGACTCACCGTTATTGCGGAATCTGACTCACCGACGATTTAAAAAGCTCCGGTTTTGTTGAGTCTAGACGTCTCACTCCTGCCTGGGGCGGATAACGCCGTCATTACGAATGACTGCTTTTCGAGCCAGACCGCGTTGCCGTCGGCCGTGGTAGCTATATGGTAGCTAGGGGTCGCTGGTGTGGTGCCAAGACAGGAGGAAGTTATTGATTTCGCTGGTACAGTTGGGTGGGCTCGAACCACCGACCTCCTGTTCCACAGACAGGCGCTCTAACCAACTGAGCTACAACTGCATTTTCGCGCGAGCCGCCCTTGAGGCTGCCTGAAAGGCTTGAAGCGCCGAGGGGGGCTGGACGGGCCGGAAACTAGGTGCAACGGCTCTGTTTGGCAAGGCCGCAGCTAAGCTAAAATCCGCCCCTAATCACCCTATTCCAAAACAAAACCCGGGCCGTGGGGCCCGGGTTTCTTATTCCTTGGGCATGATCTTATCGGAAAACCGCTTCACATTTTGCGCTAACGCGGATCATGCCTAACGGCGCCGATCGGCTCAGGCGGCGGGCTTGTAGAACTTCGCGGCGTTCGCCTTGATGGGTTCGACGGTCTCGCTGGCAACGCGCTGGCCGAGCTCGGCAAGCTCCTTGGCCTGGGTCTGGAAGGTCTCGAACTGCTTCTTGGTGTGGGTATTCCACAGCTCCATCGCTTCCGACGGCGACTTGAGGCCGAGCAGCTCCTGGGCGAAGTCCAGATGCGCGCTGGTGTTGGCCTTCGTGAATTCCATCAGCTTGGCGGTATACTCGCCAAAGCCCTTGTTGGCGGAGGCGAACACCGCCTCGATGGTGCCGTTCTGGCTTTCGGCAGCATCCTTGAACTTGGCGTAGCTTTCGCGGGCTTGTGACACGCCCTTTTCAGCAAACGCACGCATCTGCTCGGGGACCTCGAACGGAATGATCGAGGCGGAGAATGGATCAGTCGCACCTGTCATGGTTAACCCTCACAATGGTCGAAGAAACGAGTGAGCCGTCTGGCGCCCGCCGGCCATGATGGCGGGACGGGTACGGTCGAGATGGAAACGCTTAAAACGAGATGGCTCGCCCAGCGCCTCCGGTTATCTACGGATATCATGTCAACATTGTGCGTCGCAATGCGACATCAGGTGCGACGCCGCAATTTAATCCCGGCCAAGGGTAGTTCCTGGCCGGGGGAACCCACGGTTGCAGGTGCGTGATGCGTGCCACGAAGGAAGCGCGCGCCCCTCTCCCGCTTGCGGGAGAGGGCTGGGGAGAGGGTGTTTCCACGTCGGGATTGTCTGAGATTTGCGGAGAAAGCCCCTGGGTGGAGAGAACCCCCACCCGGCGCTTCGCGCCGACCTCCCCCGCAAGCGGGAGAGGTTGAGTGAGCCCGCGGCGCGAGCGGAGCGACCATCGGGCCGCAGCGTATGTGGGGCGATGGATTCCGGGCTCGATGCTTCGCATCGCCCCGGAATGACATCCACTTACCGCTTCAGTGCTTCGGCTTGGTCGCGTCGATGGCGGCGCGGCTGACGGCCTGGCCCATTTCGCTGGCCTGCTCGGCCAGTGCCTTCATCTGCGCCTGCACGTATTCGCCGTGTAGCCGCATGATCTCGGACAGGTCCTTGGCGTGGATCAGCGACTGGGCGTAGTCGAGCGAGGCCTGCACGTTCCTCTCGGCAAAGGCCAGCGCGCGGGCGTTGAGGTCCTTGGCGCCGGCGCGCATGGTTTCGCCGCGCTCCTCGATCGAGCCGGCCGCGGCCTGGGCGCCGCTGAGGAATTTCTCGAACGCATCGCGCGCCTGCTTGAAGCTCGTCTCCGCCATGGATCGCATCTCCGGCGGCATCTCAAAACGTTCACGGGCTGGTTCGCTCATGCTGCCACTCCTGTTGTTTTGGTTTCGGCTTGGCAACCCGTTTGGGCTGCCGTTTTCTGGAAGCGCCGCCAGCATCACCGGCGCGATGGCGGCCCGCTTCCCTCAGGGCCCCACAGCCTCTTACCCACATGCAACGCACGGGCGGGCTTGCGGGTTCAGCAACATTAAGGTTATCGCGGCTATGGTCGCTCTTCGGGGGCCGGGGCCCGTGGACCTGCCGGCGGGGGCGGGCGATACTAACCCTTTCTTAAGGCTGCCATTCCCGCAGGCCGCCCGACGATGACGACAAGAGACGATCAAGAATTGCGTGACCACCAGAACAAGCCGGTTGGATGAATAGCTCGGATTTCCAGTTGCGAGGCGTGGACGATCCGCGGCTGGCCGTCCATGCGACCTCTCCCCTGCCCGCATGGCTGTGGTCGATCGACGGCGCGCGGGTGGTCTGGGCCAATCCGGTCGGCGCAAAACTCTTTGGCGCTGCCAATGCCGCCGAGCTCGCCAAAAAGACCTTCGGGCCGGCCGATCCGCACCGCCGCCAGGTCGCGCAGCTCGGCCGACGCCTGTTGCCCGGCGGCGCGGTGCGGCTGGAGCGGCTGCGCGGTTTTGGTAGCACGCTCGGCATGCTGATGACCTGCGCCTGCGCGCGGCTCGAATTTCCCGACGGCAGCCACGCCGTGCTGGTCGCCGCGATGTCATCGAGCGGCCGCGTCATGCCGCTGGTCGAACGGCTGCAGCGCCTCGTCGAAGGCGCTGATGTACCGATGGCGGCGTTCGCGCCGGACGGCCTGTTCGTCGGCGCGAGCGAGACCGCGCGCACCCTGCTCGGCATTCCCGATCTCAATCACGCAGGCCTTGCGCAGGCACGCAGCGATGCGCTCGCGCAAGGGCGGGCCAGGACGCCGCTCGGCATCGGCCACATGGTGCTGCAACGGGTCGGCGTAGGTGCCGATACCGGCCTCGTCGCGCTGTACGAACGCGGCGCATTCGAGGCCGCGCATGTGCCGCGAGATGTTGCGCCGGACGCGCCCGAGGCGCCGCCGGTCGAGGCCGTTCAATCTGCGGCGCCAATGGCACCGGCGGTACCGGACTACGAGCAGCCGGCGCTGGCCAACGAGGCGCCGGCCGAATTTGCGCTGTTCGATGCCTTCGCCGAACCACTCGACGCCGAGACGGTGGAGACGCCCGCGCCGGTTGAAGATGCGGTTGATAACCCGGACGAGGACATTGTCTCGCCCAAAGCCGAGCCGACCCATGCGGCGATGGACCAGCCGCCCCCAGCTGCGGATGCGCCTGCCACGCCGCGCAATCAGCCTTTGCGCTTCCTGTGGCAGATGGATGCCGTGGGGCGCTTCGTGCTCGGCTCGGACGATTTCATCCGCCTGATGGGCACGCACACCGCCGCCGGCTTCGGCCGGCTGTGGTCGGAGATCGCAGAAGAGTTTGCGCTCGATCCCGAGGGGCGCATCGCGAGGGCCCTCGCCAGGCGCGACACCTGGGCCGGCATCACCGTGAACTGGCCGGTCGATGGCGGCGAACGGCTGCCGGTCGAGCTCGCCGGCCTGCCGATCTATGACCGGCTGCGCAACTTCGCGGGCTTCAAGGGCTTTGGCGTCTGCCGCGATCTCGACGGCCTCAACCGGCTCGATGCGCTGAGGCGCTTCGAGCTGTTCACCGATCCGCCCGCAACGCCGCGCCCATCGGCCGACACCATCCCGCCCGTCACAGAGCCGGAGCCCGCACCGCCGCCGGCCGTATCAGATAGTCCAGAGCCCATTGCCGAACTGCCCGAACCCTTGATCGACGCGAATTCACAACAAGCCGATTTGGATAAGCAAGTGGAAACGCCCCCCAACGTCGTGCCATTCCGCCCGCTCGGCGACAACAAATCGCCGACGCTGACGCCAGTCGAGAACTCCGCCTTCAACGAGCTCGCCCGGCAATTGTCCGAGCGGCTCGAGCGCGAGCGGGACGCGGCCGCAGCCTCCGTCGAGCCGCAAGAGACGACGCAGGCGACCATCGAGGAGCCACCGGCTGCGCCCGCAGAGGAGAGGCCGCGCGAACTGGCCGAGTGGCTGATGACCGAGCCCGAGCCGCCGCCGCGCGGCGAGGCCGTGCGCGACCGCATGCTGCTCGATCTCATGCCGACCGGCATCCTGATCTACCGGCTGGACCGCCTGCTCTACGCCAACCCCGCTTTCCTCGCGCGCGTCGGCCATCCCAATCTGGGCGCGCTGGAGGAAGCCGGCGGGCTGGATGCACTCTACGTTGCGCCGGGCGTGTCGTCCGAAAGCAGCACGTCGGAGGCCGGCACGCCGGTGACGATCAGCGCGACCGATGGCTCTGAGGCGACCGAGGCCCGCCTGCACACCATCATCTGGGACGGCGACACCGCGCATGCGCTGATCTGCGAGCTGCCCGCGCCAGCGCCCGTCATCGCCGAAGCCGTCACTGCTGCGGAAGAGCCCGCGTTCGAGGACGAGCTGGAGCTCGAACCCGGTCAGGCCAATGCGGAAGATCTGGCCGCGATCCTCGACACCACGGCCGAGGGCATCGTCATGTTCGATGCCGAGGGCAACATCCACGCCTGCAACCGCAGCGCCGAGGCGCTGTTCGGCTATGACGGCGAGACGTTGCTGCAGCAGAACCTCACGACGTTGTTCGCGCCGGAAAGCCAGCGCGTGGTCGTCGACTATCTCGACAGCATCAGGGGCGGCAACATCGCGAGCCTGCTCGACCATGGCCGCGAGGTGCTGGGCCGCGAGTGCAAGGGCGGCGTCATCCCGCTCGCCATGATCATGGGCCGCACCCAGCCCGACGGCCCGAACTTCTTCGCCGTGTTCCGCGACCTCTCGCAGACCAAGCAAGGCGAGAGCGAATTGAAGCAGGCGCAGCGCCTCGCCGACGGCGCGGCCAACGCCAAGGCCGACATGCTTGCGCGCATCAGCCACGAGATCCGCACCCCGCTCAACGCCATCATCGGTTTTGCCGAGGTGATGATCTCCGAGCGCTTCGGCGCGCTCGGCAACGAGCGCTATGGCGACTACATGAAGGACATCCGCGCCTCAGGCGAGCGCGTGATCGCGATCGTCGACGATCTCTCGGAGCTTTCGCGGATCGAGACCGGCAAGCTCGATCTCACCTTCGGCAATCTCAACCTCAACGATCTCGTCGAAGCCTGCGTCGTGGTGATGCAGCCGCAGGCCAACCGCGAGCGCATCATCATCCGCACCTCGCTCGCGCATGCGCTGCCGCAGGTCTCGGCCGATGCCCGCGCGCTGCGGCAGATCGCCGTGAACCTGATCGGCAATTCGATCCGGCTCGCCAGCGCCGGCGGCCAGGTCATCGTCTCGACCGCGCTCACTGACCGCGGCGAGGTCGCACTTCGCATCCGCGATACCGGCCATGGCCTTTCCGAGCAGGAAGTCGCCGCCGCCATGGAGCCGTTCCGCACCCCGCCGCCGCTCGATGCCTCGGAAAGCGCCGGCCTCAGCCTGTCCCTGATCAGGGCGCTGGTCGAAGCCAACCGCGCGCGCTTCAACATCAAGAGCGCGGTGAACACCGGCACGCTGATCGAGGTCGTGTTCGCCCCGTCGCTGGCGCGGGCGTAGAGCTGATCTCAGCGCGCCGCTACAGCCGCGCGCGGGATTGCCAGCGCGCGCCATTTGCTGCCGACGAGCAGCGGGCCAAACGCGATTGCAAAACCTGCGAACGCCGCGACCCAGCCGAATGCTGCAACGTGCAGCAGCACCTCGCCGTGCGCGGGCGAGACCACGGCACAGATGCGCGCCAGCGCTGCCACGATGATCGCGGCGTAGATCGCTTGCGTCGCGACGGAGGCCGTCAGCGCCTGCCCGGTGTGGCCGAGTGTTGCACGCGTCATCACCGCGAGCGTCATGGTGCCGGCCGCCCCCGCCATCCAGGCGTGGATGCCCGCGCTTGGCGGCAGCGCGCCGAAAGCGGCCGCCGCGTGCAGGAGGAAGCCGAGCGGCACGAAGGCGTAGCCGACATGCAGGATCAGCAGCAGCCGCTCGCGCGTGGTGCGGTCGCCGGCCCAGCGCGCAAGGCGCACGATGTGCAGCACACCGACAAGCGCCATTGCAACACCCGTAAGCGCACTCAGCGGGCTCGCGATCCAGCACAGCAGCGCCAGCGCGCTTAGGGCGATCACGACGCTGTCGAAGCGGCCGAACGGCACCGGCAGGCGGCCGGGATTCATCTTGACCAGCCAGTTCCGTGTGAAGCTCGGGATGATGCGCCCCCCGATCAGCGAGATAAGCAGCACGACCACGGCGATGCCGACGCGGATGCTGTAGTCCGCCGCGCCTTCGATATGCACCTCCAGATGGAACCCGACGTTGCCGGCGAGCAGCAACAACACCAGCATCACCACCGGCAGATTGCGCCAGTTTTTCCCGGCGGCGATCTCACGCAAGGCGGCGGCGACGACCAGCGCCAGGAAGGCGGCATCGACCGCAAGCGCAACGGCCCAGCCGAGCCCGGCCGAGCACGTCACCGCGATGCGGCCCGCAAGCCACACGATGACCAGGGCCGCCAGCGGCGTGCCCTGGATCGGCAGCCGTCCGGTCCAGTTCGGGATCGCCGTAAACAGGAACCCGGTGATTACAGCGGGCAGGAAGCCATAGAGCATCTCATGCACATGCCAGTCGCGCGGCGCGAACGCAGAACTCAGCGACAGCTCGCCATAGAACAGCGGCAGCCAGACCAGGATCGACGCGGCAGCCTGGATCGCGGCCAACAGGAAGAACGGGCGGAAGCTGTGCGCCAGCAGCGGCCAGCCTTGGTGGTTGCGGGTACGGGCGCCAGCCATATCGGTAAACTCCGGCTCAATCGGGCTTTGCACACAAAAATACCGGCGCCGGACCGGCATGTTTTGCGCTAACGCAAATTGCCGGCCGAATGGCGTGCGATCACAAAGTCCTGAAAGGTTCGCGCCATGGAGGCAGAATGGCCAAGGTCGACCCGTCACTGGTTGCGCATTTGCCGCTGTTTGCCGGCTTCACGAACGAGGAACTCGAGGAGATCCTGCGCGAGGCGCGCTCGTCGCGTCATCCGAAGAACAGTGCGGTCTTCGAGCAAGGCGAGGACGCGCATTCCTTCTTCCTGCTGCTGCATGGCCATGTCCGCGCCGCCAAAACCACGCCAACCGGCGAGCAGATCGTGGTGCGCTATGTGGCGCCCGGCGAGACTTTTGGGCTCGCGATGGCGATCGGGCTCACGCAATATCCGGCGACCGCGACCGCGGTCGACGACAGCGTCGTGCTGGCCTGGCCGACCGGCAGCTGGCCGCGGCTGGTCGAGAGG
Organism: Bradyrhizobium sp. UFLA05-109; assembly: GCF_054185165.1. NCBI lineage: Bacteria > Pseudomonadati > Pseudomonadota > Alphaproteobacteria > Hyphomicrobiales > Nitrobacteraceae > Bradyrhizobium > Bradyrhizobium sp. UFLA05-109. Next base: position 127,719 of record NZ_JBBIAR010000009.1, read on the forward strand.
TTCCCCCCACTCGCGACCAACACGCTGCAGACCGTCGGCGCGCGCTTGCAGGAGAGCCACACCCGCGTGCTGGAAATGTCGACCCAGCAGGTCGAGCAGCGCGTCGCGCATGCGCTGCTGCGGCTTGCGAAGCAATCCGGCAAGAAGCTCGATCACGGCATCGAGATCGACTTCCCGATCAGCCGCCAGGACATCGCGCAGATGACCGGCACCACGCTGCACACCGTGAGCCGCATCCTGAGCGGCTGGGAAAGCCAGGGCCTCGTCGAAAGCGGCCGCCAGCGCATCATCCTGCGCGAGCCGCACAGGATCTTCGTGCTGGCGGAACAGAGCGCCGACGGCGGGTCGGCAGGTTGATCACGCCGGCACGCTCTCGCACAGCGCGGCCAGGAACTCTTCGCGATCGATACCATGCTCGCGGCAGGCATCGTCGACGGTGTGGAAGCAGCCGATCGGACAGCCGACGCACGCCATCCGGAATTCCAGGAACACGCGGATCGTGTGCGGCGCCGAGCGCATGATGTCGTCGACGAGATCGTCAGATCGGAAGGACATGGGCAACTCCGTTCCGATGCGACGATAGCGGCGCTGTCAATGCCCTCTTTGCTGAAGCGCAAGCTTGCACCAGTTCCTCGATGAGTGGGAGAGACCTCACACCGCCCGGCTGTGCAGCTGCTTGGCGGCGTCCAGATGCGCATCGAAGGCGGCAGCGACGCTGCGAACGAGGAAGCGGGAATCCCTGGCGACCGCGAGCCAGTCGCCGTCGAGCCTGACCACGCCATCGGAGATCAGCGTCTTCAGCCGCGGCGCGGATTGCAGCATGCTATCAGCTCTCGCGCCGTGGCGGGCGCAGATCGCGCCGAGATCGGCGCCGTAGTCGCACATGATGCGCTCGATGATGTCGGCGCGCAGCCGATCGTCGCCGGTCAGCGCGTAGCCCTTGACGGTTGCAAGGCGACCAGCCTCGATGGCCTTCGCATAGGTAACGATCGACACCTCGTTCTGGACATAGCCCTGCGATACATGGCCGATGGCGCTGGCGCCGAAGCCGAGCAGCACGTCACTCACATCGGTCGTGTAGCCCTGGAAATTACGCCGCAACGTCTTGCTCTCGAAAGCAAGCGCCATGGCATCGTCCGGCCGTGCGAAATGGTCGAGCCCGATCTGCACATAGCCTTCGTCCTTCAGCGCGTTGGCGATCGCGCAGGCCTGGTCGTGACGCGCCGGGCCGTCGGGCAGAAAAGCCTCGTCGATCTTGCGCTGGTGCTTCTTGAAGGTCGGCACATGGGCATAGCCGAACACCGAGAAACGGTCGGGCTCGAGCTCCAGGCTGCGCCGCACGGTGTCGAGACAGGAGGCGATGGTCTGGTGCGGCAATCCGTAGATCAGGTCAAAATTGACGCCCTTGATGCCGGCGCGCCTTAAGCTCCGGGTGACGGCGGCGGTCTGTTCGAAGCTCTGCACGCGGTTGATCGCAAGCTGCACGCGCGGATCAAAACTCTGCACGCCGAGGCTGGCGCGGTTGACGCCAGCAAGCGCCAGCGCGGCGGTCATCTCCGGCGTCAGCGCCCGCGGATCGATCTCGATCGCGATCTCGGCCGACGGCAGCACGAAGTACGCCTGCCGAATCGCCGCCATCAATTCCGTAAAAGCTTCGGGCGCCATGATCGTCGGCGTGCCGCCGCCGAAATGGATGTGCGCGACCTTGGTGCGGCGATCGATGGTGTCGGCCACCAGGTCGACCTCGCGGCGCAGCGTCTGCTGATAGGCGGCGATCAGATCGTCGCGGCGGGCGATCTGGGTATGGCAGCCGCAGTACCAGCACATCTTGCGGCAGAACGGCACGTGCAGATAGAGCGAAGCGCTGACATTGGTGGGAAGCTCGGCGAGCCATCGGCCGTAGGTGTCGGCGCCGACCGCGGGCGAGAAATGCGGAGCTGTCGGGTAGCTCGTATAGCGCGGCAGACGTTCGTCGCCATAGCTCGCCGCGAGATCCGCTCTCATGTCCTGATCCATCCTGATTCAAGGGTTTGCGGACGCAACATCCTCGCCCGTGGGCCTTGGCTTATCCCGGATTTGAGCCGCCGACCTTGCGCTTGCTCAAAGTGCGGCGATGACTTGAGCATGCGAATGAGTTGCTCGCAGCCGCCCTGCTCCGGTTACCGACCTAAGTACTGCTCCGGAGGCAAATCAGGCGAAAGATTGTCGCAGCGCAAACTCTCTTGCACCAGGAAGCGCAGAGTAGGTCCCGTCATCAAAAACCATCTCAGATGAAGGATGCTTCCGATGTTCACCCGCAGAGCCGCATTGATCAGCGCCGCCGCGACCGCCCTGATGCTGGCGACCCCCGCTTTCGCCGCCGACGATCTCAAGCTGCCGCGGCAGAAGGTCGAGCTGGTCGCACCGCCCTTCGTGCATGCACACGAGCAGGCCACCAAGCAGGCACCCAAGATCATGGAGTTCACGCTCACGATCCAGGAGAAGAAGGTCGTCATCGACGACAAGGGCACCACCTTCCAGGCTATGACCTTCAACGGATCGATGCCCGGGCCGCTGATGGTCGTGCATGAAGGCGACTATGTCGAGCTGACGCTGGTCAATCCCGCGACCAACTCCATGCCGCACAACATCGACTTCCATTCCGCGACCGGTGCGCTCGGTGGCGCCGAGCTGACGCTGGTCAACCCCGGCGAACAGGTCGTGCTGCGCTGGAAGGCAACCCGCACCGGTGTGTTCGTCTATCACTGCGCTCCGGGCGGCCCGATGATCCCCTGGCACGTCGTCTCCGGCATGAACGGCGCGGTGATGGTGCTGCCGCGCGACGGGCTGAACGACGGCAAGGGCCACGCGCTGAAATACGACAAGATCTACTACATCGGCGAGCAGGACATGTATGTGCCGCGCGACGAGAAGGGCAACTTCAAGTCCTATGACTCGCCGGGCGAGGCCTACACCGATACCGAGGAGGTGATGAAGAAGCTCACTCCGAGCCACGTCGTGTTCAACGGCAAGGTTGGCGCACTCACCGGCAAGAATGCCCTCACCGCCAATGTCGGCGAGAACGTGCTGATCGTGCACTCGCAAGCCAATCGCGACAGCCGCCCGCATCTGATCGGTGGCCATGGCGACTATGTCTGGGAGACCGGCAAGTTCAGTAACGCACCGGAGACCGGGCTCGAGACCTGGTTCATCCGCGGCGGCTCGGCGGGAGCGGCGATGTACAAGTTCCTGCAGCCCGGCATTTACGCCTATGTCACGCATAACCTGATCGAGGCCGCCGATCTCGGTGCCACCGCCCACTTCAAGATCGAAGGCAAGTGGAACGACGATCTGATGACCCAGGTGAAAGCGCCTGCGGACATCCCGCCTTCCGGCACCAACTAGCGACGAAGGGGCCGGTGATCACCGGCCCCTTCTTCTTTCGGGGGTTCACCATGCTGGTCGCATTCAAACTCAAGCTGGCGCTCGCCTGCCTCGCCGGATTCGCGACGCCGCTGGCCGTTGCGCCTCTGATGACTGATGTCGCCACGCACAGCGCGGCGAGCGTACCGGCGATCGTCGAGATCGCCGCCGGCAGTTTCAGCTATCGTGCCGCCGGCGATTTCACCCGCGCGGGCCAACAGGCGGAAGCGCCGCTGCGCAAGATACGCTTTGCAAGGCCGCTTGCGATCATGCAGCAGCAGGTGTCCTCCGCCGACTATCAGCTCTGCGCGAAGGACGGCGCGTGCCGCGCGCTCGACCGCGATGTCGTGGTCGCACCCGATCGCCCCGCAGTGCAGGTGAGCTGGCACGATGCGCAAGCCTATGCCGGCTGGCTGTCGCGCAAGACCGGCAGGAGCTGGCGCCTGCCGAGCGATGAGGAATGGGCCTTTGCCGCCGGCAGCAAGTTCAGGGATGATGGCTCGCCGGTCGACGCCGCCGATCCCGCGAAGCGCTGGATCAGCCGCTACGAGCGCGAATCCGAACGCGACCGGTCGGACTCCGCGACGCATCCGTTCGGCAAGTTTGGTCTGAATGAGCACGGCGTCTCAGATGTCGCCGGCAATGTCTGGGAATGGACCTCGACCTGCTTCGTGCGCGAGCGGGTCGACGAGAACGGCAATGCGGGCCGGCAGACCGTGAATTGCGGCGTGCGCGTCGCCGAAGGCGCTCACCGTGCCTACGTCACCGACTTCATCCGCGACGCCCGCGCCGGCGGCTGCGCCCAAGGCGTCCCGCCCGCCAATCTCGGCTTCCGCCTGGTGCGCGAGGAGACGTCGTGGGTGGCGAGCGTGTCGCAACGGCTCGGCAGGGCCTTGTCGGCGAGGTTGTAGCTATCCACGCGCGCTGCGTTGGGGGAGCGCCGTAGCCCGGATGGAGCGCAGCGCAATCCGGGATAAGTCCATCCACTTGCACGCGCCCCGGATTTCGCTTCGCTCCATCCGGGCTACGACGACGCTTCGTGTTGCGCTGGAAAATTGGAAGAGTTAGGCCCCTCCTCACTCTCTGGCGCCGTAGGGTGGGCAAAGCGAAGCGTGCCCACCATGGCCCCGCGATCGCAGAGAGATGGTGGGCACGGCGCTTCGCGCCTTTGCCCACCCTACAAACTGAGACGGGCGATCCAGCATTCCAGAGGCGGCGACGAATACGGATAAGCCGCGGCGTACTGGATTCCCCGCTTGCCGCCTTCGCTAAAGCTTCGGCGGGCCAAGACCTCACGCCTCGGCGAAGCCTTGGCGTAGCCGGGTCGCGGGGAATGACGGCGGTGACGTGGACGTGGAACCGCGCCAATGACGCAAAACGAAAATGGCCGGGACGAGCCCGGCCACGGCAACGATCAAATTCGACGCTCAGCTATTCTTCAGCGCGACACGAAACTCGGCTTCGGTCTTGGACTTGACCTCATCGAGCGTGACGCCGTCGGCGAGCTCGATCAGGGCCATGCCGCCGTCGCCGTGCTTGTCGATGGTGAAGACGGCGAGATCGGTGACGACCATGTCGACCACGCGCTCGCCGGTCAGCGGCAGGGTGCAGCTCTTCAGGAGCTTCGCGCCGTCCTTGGCGGAATGCTCCATCACCACCACGACGCGCTTGACGCCGGCGACGAGGTCCATCGCGCCGCCCATGCCCTTGACCATCTTGCCGGGGATCATCCAGTTGGCGAGGTCGCCGTTCTGGGCCACCTGCATGGCGCCGAGGATCGACAGGTCCATGTGGCCGCCGCGGATCATGCCGAAGGAATCGGCGCTCGAGAAATAGCTGGTCGACGGCAGCTCGCTCACGGTCTGCTTGCCGGCGTTGATGAGGTCGGCGTCCTCTTCACCTTCATAGGGGAACGGGCCCATGCCGAGCATGCCGTTCTCGCTCTGGAGGCTGACGTCCATGCCGTCGGGGATGTAGTTCGATACCAGCGTCGGGATGCCGATGCCGAGGTTGACGTAGTAGCCGTCACGCAATTCTTTTGCGGCGCGCGCGGCCATCTGTTCACGGGTCCAGGCCATCTTATTCTCCTGTAGTCCTTAGTTGCGCATGATCTTGCCGGAAAAGCGGTGTCCACTTTTCCGGATATGCGCTCAAGCTGCCGGGCGCGGGCGGGTGTTGCGGAATTCGATGCGCTTGTTGGCGGTGCCGACCTCGACGATGCGCTTCACGAAAAGACCAGGCGTGTGGATGTGGTCGGGATTGAGTTCACCGGCCGGAACCAGATGCTCGACCTCGGCCACCGTGATCTTCGCGGCGGTCGCCATCATCGGGTTAAAGTTGCGCGCGGTCTTGCGGTAGATGAGGTTGCCGGCAGTGTCGCCCTTCCAGGCGTGGACGATGGCGAGGTCGGCGAACAGGCCGCGCTCCATCAGGTACTTCTGGCCGTCGAACTCCTTCACTTCCTTGCCTTCGGCGATCAGCGTGCCGACGCCGGTCTTGGTGTAGAAGGCCGGGATGCCCGCGCCGCCGGCGCGGATGCGCTCGGCGAGCGTGCCTTGCGGGTTGAATTCGAGTTCCAGCTCGCCCGCGAGATATTGCTGGGCGAACAGCTTGTTCTCGCCGACATAGGACGAGATCATCTTCTTGATCTGCCGGGTTTCCAGCAGGCGGCTGAGCCCGATGCCGTCGACGCCGGCATTGTTGGAGACCACCGTCAGGCCCTTGACGCCGGAGTCGCGGATCGCGTCCGAGAGCGCCTCGGCGATGCCGCAGAGGCCGAAACCGCCCGACATGATCATCATGCCGTCCTTGAGAATGCCATCGAGAGCCGACTTGGCGTCGGGATAGACCTTGTTCATGCGGAAAACCTTGGGGTGTGGGGCGTTAAGCCCGTTGTTGCTTGGATTATTAGGCGAAATGATCTTGAGCCGTCAATGATACGGGGTTTCCGGCGCGCGGGCGCGATGATAGAGGCTGCCCGTGCGGTGGGGGTAACCGCCTCCGCGGCCTTGAAAGCGACAAGAAAACCCATCAAATTGCGGGACTTGTACGTGGGGCGCGTGAGGCTCCCGGCTCGTCCCCGACAGCAACCCGATCAGGATATGCCATTGACGATGGCCCAAGGAATGAAGCGCCTGGGGACGCCGATTGCGGCGCTGCTCGGCATCGTGCTGATCGTCCTGGTTGGGACCTCCTGGCTGATCAACCGCGAGGCGCTGCGCAAGGCGGTGGAGGGCCAGATCCGTGCCGTCACCGGCCTCGAGCTCAATGTCGCTGGCGCCATCGACATCTCGGTGCTGCCGGCGAGCTACATTTCCTTCCATGACGTCAGCCTGAGGGGCCCCGGCGGGGACAGCGATCCTGCTCTGCGTGTCGACGTCCTCACCGCGAATCTGCGGCTGCTGCCCCTCCTGCTCCAGCGCTTCGAGATCGCCGACCTGATGCTGCTGCGGCCGCATATCCACGTCAGCCTCGAAGCCAATGGCGACAGCAACTGGACACCCTTCATCCAGACCATCGCGCGCACCATGAAGCCGGGCGCCGACAACCAGGTGTCGTTCTCCGAGATCCGGGTCCAGGACGGCGTGCTCGACTACGAGGACATGGCCAGCCACGGCACCGAAAAGTTCGAGGACATCGACCTGTCGCTGGCCTGGCCCTCGATCTCGCGTTCCTTTGCCGCCACCGGACAATTCGACTGGCGCGGCGAACGCGTCGACGGCTCGATCAGCTTCTCCGATTTCGTCGCGGCGCTCTCCGGCGACCGCTCGGGCCTGAAGGCGCGGATCACCAGCCCGCCCCTCAAGGTCGCCTTCGATGGCAGCGTCGCCAACCGCAGCAGCGCGATGATGGAAGGCACGCTCACCATCGACAGCCCGTCCCTGCGCAACGCGCTGCGCTGGACCGGCCAGCCGCAGCCGGGCAGCGGCGGCTTCGGCCGCTTCGCGCTCAAGGCGCGCGCCAATGTGGTTGGCGCCTCGATCGCGCTCACCAACGTCAATGTCGAGCTCGACGGCAACGTCGCCGAAGGCGTGATGACCTACGCCAATAACGGCCGGCAGACGCTGCAGGCAACGCTCGCCGCCGACGCGCTCGACTTCACGCCCTACATCTCGACCTTCCGCCTGCTCGCCAGCGGTGCACGCGACTGGAACAGGCAGCTGTTCGACCTCAACGGCCTGTCGACCACCGATCTCGACATGCGCCTGTCGGCGGCGCGGCTGACGGTCGGACCGTCGAGACTCGGCCGCACCGCCATCGGCGCGAATTTGCGCAATGGCACGCTGGCGCTCTCGGTCGGTGAGGCGCAGGTCTATGGCGGCATTGCCAGGGGCTCGTTCGGCATCGCGCGCTCCGACACGGTCGCCGACGTCAAGGCGCAATTCCAGTTCATCGACGTCGATTTGCAGGCCTGCACCTCCGAGCTGTTCGGCATCAACAAGCTGTCCGGCCGCGGCAACATCAACGTGTCGCTGGTCGCCTCCGGCTCGAGCCCGTTCGGCCTCATGCAATCGCTCGACGGCACCGCCTCGGTGACCGGGCACGATGGCGCGATCTCCGGCTTCAACGCCGAGCAGCTGTTGAAGCGGCTGGAGCGACGGCCGCTGTCGGGCGGCGGCAATTTCCGGAGTGGCTCGACGCCCTACAACAACATGACGTTGTCGGTGAAATTCGCCGACGGCATCGCGACCGCCGACGACATCCACATCGAGGGACCGACGGCGAAGATCACGCTGACCGGCACCGCCTCGGTGCCGACGCGCGAATACGACATGAAGGGCGTGGCGAGCCTGAACGGCGCGTCCGGCTTCGAGCTGCCCTTCGTGGTGCAGGGGCCCTGGGACGATCCGCTGATCTTCCCCGATCCGGAGAGCCTGATCCGCCGCTCGCCGGCGTCCGCGCCGCTGCTCGAATCCGTGCGCAATCCGAAGACGCGCGACGCCGTGCGCTCGGTGCTCGAGCGCTTCACCGGCGCCAAACCCGCCGCACCCGATGCCGCGGCCGCACCGACCACGGAGAACGCGAAGGAAAGCGCCAAGGACGGCGCCAAGGACGGCGCCAAGTCGAACTAGTTCTACTGCGTCACTAGCACTCCTTTCCTCATCCTGAGGAGCGCGGAACGCGCGTCTCGAAGGATGGCCGCGGGTAAGATCCGGGCCTTCATGGTTCGCCCGGCGATGCGCAGCATGGTCCGGAGACGCGCTCCGCGCTCCTCACCATGAGGGTCTTCGCAGCAAGATCGGCGGCGCGCAACCGACGCAGCGCGAATTGATTGCCGTGAATTGATGCGTCGATTGGATCGATGCGCGACGTTAAGACTGTTCGCGACCAAATCCCCCTCGACCTAGGTCTGACAAGATGCCGCTAGATCGGCCCCCGCCCATGCGCTAGTGTTTTCGCCGACCGGTTAAAACACCGGCGACTTGAGGGAGAAAAACGTGAAATCAAGGGTTATTGGCGCATTTTCACTTGCGGTTGCTGCGGTCGGGCTGTTCGCCGTTACTGCACCCGCATTTGCCCAGCAGAAGACCATCACGGTCTGGTGGGGCAAGGGATTTTATAAATCTGAAGACGACGCGCTGCTCGACACGATCAAGAAATTCGAGGCGAAGACCGGCATCAAGGTCGAATTGTCGCAGTATGCGATCCAGGACATGATTCCGAAGACGGTGGCCGCGCTCGATGCCGGCACCGTGCCGGATGTCGCCTATTCCGACACTTATGATGTGCAGGCGCAGGGCAAGTGGGCCTATGAGGGCAAGCTCGAGGACCTCTCGGACGTCATGACGCCGATCCAGGACCGGTTCGCGCCGAACACGCTGGAAGCGTCGAAGCTCTATGACGACGTCGCCAAGAAGAGATCCTATTACGGCTTTCCGCTGAAGCAGCAGAGCATGCACGTCCAGATCTGGAACGACATGCTCGAGAAGGCGGGCTTCAAGCAAAGCGACATTCCCAACGACTGGAGCGGCTATTGGACGTTCTGGTGCGACAAGGTGCAGCCGGCGATCCGCAAGGCGACCGGCCAGCGCATCTATGCGGTTGGCCAGCCGATGGGCGTGGAATCGACCGACGCGTTCCAGTCGTTCTACACCTTCATGGACGCCTATCACGTCAAGCTGGTCGACGACGAGGGCAAGCTGCTGGTCGACGACCCCAAGGTTCGCGACGGCCTGATCCACGCGCTGAAGGACTACACCGACACCTACATCAAGGGCTGCACACCGCCCTCGTCCACGACCTGGAAGGATCCGGACAACAACGTCGCCTTCCACAACAAGACGATCGTGATGACGCACAACTTCACGATCTCGATCGCGGCGAAGTGGTACGAGGACTCCCAGAACCAGGCGCTCACTCAGGAGCAGCGCGACGCCGGCAAGAAGGCCTATGAGCAGGACATCATCACCGCGTCCTTCCCCAAGGCGCCTGATGGTTCGACCATCCGCTACCGCTCCGACGTCAAGACCGGGCTGATCTTCAGCGCGGCCAAGAACAAGGCCGAGGCCAAGCAGTTCATCAGCTTCCTGCTCCAGGAAGACAACGTCCGGCCCTACATCGAGGGTGCGCTCGGCCGCTGGTTCCCGGTGACGAAGGAAAGTCAGGCAAGCCCGTTCTGGCAAGCCGACAAGCATCGCAAGGCGGTCTACAACCAGTTCATGGGCGGCACCGCGCCGTTCGATTTCACCAAGAACTGGAAGTTCACGATCCTCAATAACGAGAACGTCTGGGCCAAGGCGATGAACCGGGTGGTGAGCGAGAAGGTCCCGGTGGACAAGGCCGTCGACGAGCTCATTGTCCGCATCAAGCAGGTTGCGGGTTAAACCGTTTTCCCCTCTCCCCACCCCGCGGGGAGAGGTGTAAGAACATTACCGGCCGCATTTTGCGGCCGGTAACTCGTTGAAGAGTTCGAAAAGAATGGCGATCACGCTCTCTGGCGATCAAGCGGTAGCTTCGCCGCCCCTGTCGGCGCGGCTGACCCCGGCACAGGTCTGGGGCATCGTGCTGCTCGCGCCCTATTTCCTGGTCTTCCTGGCCTTCGTCGTCTACCCCGTCTGTTACGGGCTGTGGCTGGCGCGCCATCCCGCGAGCTACGTCGCACTCTACAATGACCCGATCTTCGCGCGCGCCGCGGTCAACACGCTGATCTTCCTGGTCATCGGCATCAACATCAAGATGCTGATCGCGCTGTTCCTGTCCGGCTTCTTCGCCCAGCAGCGCACCTGGATCAAATGGCTCTCGGTGATCTTCATCCTGCCCTGGGCGGTGCCGTCGATCCCGACCATCCTGTCGGTGCGCTTCATGCTCAATCCCGAATGGGGCATGGTCAACCACATCATCTTCAGCCTCACCGGCGATGACGGCCCGAACTGGCTGAACGATCCGACCGTCGCGCTGACCATGGCGATCGCCGTGCACATCTGGAAATCGCTGCCGTTCTGGACGCTGATCCTGATCACCGGACGCCTTGCGATCTCGCACGATCTGTTCGAGGCCGCCGAGGTCGACGGCGCGAGCTGGTGGCAGAAATTCCGCTACATCACCTGGCCGTCGATGCAGACGCTCTACATCACCTGCACGCTGCTCTCGATGATCTGGACGCTCGGCGACTTCAACAGCGTCTACCTCCTGACCGGCGGCGGCCCGGCCGACCTCACGCATGTGCTGTCGACGCTCGGCATTCGCTATCTCCGGCTCGACCAGCTCTCGCTCGCGATGGCCTCCATCGTCTGCGCGATGCCGTTCGTCCTGCCGCTCGTGTACTTCATGATGAAACGGTTGTCGCGATGAAGCTCCCTACCTTGCGCGAAGTCGCGACCGAAGCAAAGTTGCTGCTGATCGGAATCCCGGTGTTCATCTGGACGATGGTGCCGATCTATCACATGTTCCTGTTTGCGATCTCGCCGAAGGAGGACGCGTTCTCGGGCAAGCTGTGGCCAGACCATCCGACGCTGCACAACTTCTCGATCGTGTTCAACCAGCAGCACTATTTCCTGCGCGACTTCTATGTCCAGTTCTGGAATTCGGTGGTGATCGCGGCGGCCGTCGGCGCGCTGACGCTGTTCATAGCAACCGCGGCCGCGTTCTCGATCTCGCGGCTCAAGGTACCCGGCGGGCGCGTGGTGATGAACCTCGCACTCTTCACCTATTTCATTCCGGCGGCGTTCCTCGCCGTGCCGATGTACCGGACCATGGGCAATTACGGCCTCCTCAACAATCACTGGTCGCTGATTCTTGCGATGGTCACGATCGCCTCGCCCTACGCGATCTGGGTCTTGAAGCAGGCATCCGACAAGCTGCCGGTCGAGCTTGATGAGGCCGCAGTGATGGACGGTGCCACCACGCTGCAGATCTTCCGCCTGGTCTATCTGCCCCTGATGATGCCCTCGCTGGTCGCGATCGGCACCTACGCGGTGCTGCTGGCCTGGAATGAATATCTCTACGCGTTCCTGCTGCTGTCGAACGACCGCGAGATCACCCTCCCCGTCGCGCTCGGCAACTTCCTCGCCGCCGACGATTCACCGTGGGAGCTGTTGATGACGACCGGCTTCATCTACGCGCTGCCGCCGGCCGCGATCTACTACGCCTTCCGCCGCTACATGGTGGGCGGACTCACCGCAGGCGCGGTGAAGTCCTAGTCTTCCGCGCGCTTCCTGCGATAGGCAACCAGGAGCGCGATCGTCGAGCCGATGAAATAGCCCGCGGTTGCGCCCGAGATGGCGCGGCCGACGATGATCGCGAGCGCGCGGTCACCGGCGTCGATCGCCGAAATCACACCGACCGTGTATTGCAGGCCGAATACGATGAGGTTGCGGACCAGGCCAAACGCGCTGCCCGGCCGGATGATCTCTCCGCTCTTGTGATCCACCTCGAACGGGCGCGGCGTCAGGATGCCGAGCGGCAGCAGCGCCAGCGCCGCCGCAATCCACGCAACGAGCGGCCAGGCGCTGTCCTGATGCCCGAAGCCGATCCGCGAGACGCCCCAGACGATGAACACGACCGGTACGATCAGGGCGCGCCAGATCGACGTCGTGCGCGGCTGCATGGCCTTGATGCCCTGCCACACCAGGAAGGCGAGCAGCGCAAACACCCAGACCGGGGTATGGATCAGGATCTGATAGACGAAGGTCATGATTATTCCCTGCTCAAAGCGGCGCCGCACTCTCGCCTTGCGAGCTCGACAGCTTTGAGGCGAGCGAGGCGATGACGATGACGATTGCGATCAGGCCTATCACCAGCGTGCAGATCGCATTGATCTCGGGCTTCACCCCGAGCCGCACCTCGGAATAGATCCGGATCGGCAGCGTCGCCGAGCCGGGTCCAGTGGTGAAGCTCGCGATCACGAGATCGTCGAGCGACAGCGTGAAGGCCAGCATCCAGCCGGCAATGATACTGGGCGCGATCAGCGGCAGCGTGACCAGAAGGAAGGCGCGGACGGGAGCGCAGCCGAGATCCATGGCCGCCTCCTCGAGCGACCGGTCGAGCGAGCCGAGGCGCGACTGCACCACGACGGCGACGAAGCACATCGTCAGCGTGGTGTGCGCGATCGTCACGGTCCAGAAGCCGCGCTCCGCATTCAAGGCGACGAACAGCAGCAAGAGCGACAGGCCGGTGATCACCTCCGGCATCACCAGCGGCGCATAGAGCATGCCGGAGAACAGCATGCGGCCGCGAAATCCTTCGCCGCGCGACAGCGCCACCGCGGCCATTGTTCCAAGCACGGTCGCAATGCTGGCCGAAGCGACCGCGACGCGCAGGCTCATCCAGGCCGCCTCGATCATGGCGCTGTCGTTGAAGAACTCGCGGTACCAGCGCAAAGACCAGCCGCCCCACACCGTCACCAGCCGCGAGGCATTGAAGGAATAGATGACGAGGATGAGGATCGGCAGATAAAGGAACGCCAGCCCGAGCGCGAGCGAGGCGACGTTGAAGCGGGAGAGGCGAGCGGCTTTACGCATCTCACCGCTCCTCCAACTGCCGCCGCTGGAGCCGCTCGTAGAGCAACAGCGGTGCGAGCAGCACGACCAGCAGGATGATGGCAGCCGCGGACGCGACCGGCCAGTCCTTGTTGGTGAAGAATTCCAGCCACAGTGTCTGGCCGATCATCAGCGAGTTGGAGCCGGCCAAGAGATCCGGGATGACGAACTCGCCGACGATCGGAATGAAGCAGAGCAGCACGCCGGCGCCGACGCCGGGCAGCGACAGCGGAAAGGTGACGAGCCAGAATACCGCCCCCGGCGGCGCGCCGAGATCGGCGGCGGCCTCCTCCAGCGCCGGCTCCATCTTGGCCAGCGTCGCATAGAGCGGCAGGATCATGAACGGCAAATAGGAATAGACGATGCCGAGATACATCGCGCTGTCGGTGGAGAGCCACACCACCGGCTGGCTGACGAGATGCAGCGCGAGCAGGATCTGATTGAGCAGGCCGTCGTGCTGCAAGATGTTGATCCAGGCATAGATGCGGATCAGGAACGAGGTCCAGAACGGCACGATCACCAGCACCATCGCCACCGCCTGCCAGCGCGTCGGCAGCCGCGCCATGCCATAGGCGATGGGATAGCCGATCAGAAGCAGGATCGCGGTGGCCGTGATCGCGACGGAGAGGCTGTGCACATAGGCGAATACGTAGAGATCGTCGGAGACCAGCAGCTTGAAATTGTCGATCGACAGCGCGCCGAAGGCGGCCTTGATCGCCGCCCATCCAGCCGTCAGGTCGAACACTGGTTCATAAGGCGGCTGCGCGATTGCCGTCTGTGACAGGCTGATCTTCAGCACGAAGCCGAACGGCACCAGGAAGAACAGCGCCATCCAGAGGTAGGGCGCGATCGCGGCGAAGCGCGCGGGCCGCGCAAAGATTCGGCGTGCGCTCATTGCTCCAGCACCACGCAATCATTGGACGTGAACCAGGCCACCACGCGCTGATTCACGCTGTACGCATCGGTGTCGCGGCGCGCGGTATTTGCGATCGCGGACCGCACCGTGCCACCTGCATCGAGCTTCACCTTGTAGGCGGTGCTGCCGCCGAGATAGCAGACGTCGCTGACGGTGCCTTCCAGCCGGTTGATCGCCGGCCCCTGGTCCGCATCACCGCCGAGCCCACGGCGCGAAAGCTTGACCTTCTCGGGACGGATCGCGACGGTCAGGTTAGACTTGCCGAGCGGCGCGCTCGGCTCAGCCACCACGAGTGCTCCGGCATCGCGAGTCGCAATCATCAGGCGATGCGCCTCACGCGACTGCAGCTCGCCCTCGAACAGGTTGATGTCGCCGACGAACTGGGCGATCCAGCGCGAACGCGGAGCTTCATAGAGCTCGCGCGGCGATGCGACCTGGACGAGCCTGCCGGCGTCCATGACGCCGATTCTCGTCGCCATCGTCATCGCCTCCTCCTGATCGTGGGTGACGATGATGAAAGTCATGCCGAGCCGGCGTTGCAGCTCCATCAGCTCTGCTTGCGTGCTCTCGCGCAATTTCTTGTCGAGCGCGGCCAGCGGCTCGTCGAGCAGAAGGAGTTGAGGCCGGCGCGCCAGCGCACGCGCCAGCGCGACGCGCTGCCGCTGGCCGCCGGAGAGCTGGTCCGGTTTGCGCTTCTCCATTCCCTCCAGCTTCACCATCGCGACCATCTCGGCCACGCGCGTGGCGATATCGGCGCGCGCCATGCCGGCGCGCTTCAGGCCGAACGCGATGTTGTCGCGCACAGACAGATGCGGAAACAGCGCGTAGCTCTGGAACATCATGTTGACGGGCCGCTCATGCGGCAGCGCCTGCGCGATGTCGTTGCCACCGAGCAAGACGCGCCCTTCGTCCGGCGCCTCGAAACCGGCCAGCATGCGGAGCAGCGTGGTCTTGCCGCAGCCGGAGGGACCGAGCAGCGCAAAGAACTCGCCGGCCCCGATGTCGAGCGACACGCCGTCGACCGCGCGGAAGGCGCCGAAATTCTTCACCACGCCGTCAATGCGCAGCAGCGAACGCTCTGTCGCCGGATGCGCGCCTGGCCTGGCCGCGGCGGCCGCCTTGATCCCCTCGAGTTCGTCAGCCATGTTCCCTGCCGGCCCCAATGCAGCCGCACGCTAGCGGCGGAACGCCGCCGGCTCAACCGGTTCGACGTGAACTATCCAAAATCAGCTTAGCTAGTAGCGTGCGATGATATTTCCGCTTATCTCTTGAGTGCATCTTCCTCGACCACGATGGCGCCGCGCGGTGAAATGCGCGCCAATCCTTGACCGCTATCGAACTCTATAAGGCGATGCTTGTGCAGCGGCGTCAGCACCTTGCCACGGAACACGCTGGCGTTCGAATACTCGATCCACCTGAGAAGATCGGCCACTGACACCCAACCACCGCTATGGTGCAGCAAAACAAGCACTTGATCCTTCGCACCCATCCTCGGATCGAGCACGCGTTTGATATCTCCTACGATCCAGATCAGGGGCGATTTTCGTTCTACCAAGGCATCGACTGTCTCCTGCGCTTCCTCGGTCGTAACGCCGTGGAAGATGCGCACAAGTTCGGCCATGATCCAACTTGCCATGGCCTGTACCGCCTCGGCGTCCATATGATTGGGATCAACATCGCCGCCGACATGCCCAACGCCACGGTTGTTGCGGATCTCATAGAGCACCGGCAAGAGCCGTGGAATGAGCACGCGCAGATTGCGGTCTCCGACACGGTTGGGATTAGCGGGCTCCTTCTCGAGCGCCTGACAAGCGATCAGCATGTTGCCGGGCTTGCTTGCCTTCACGGGAAAGCTGCCCTTAACGGCACCATTGATGATCGAGTATGCGGCCTCGCAGAACTTGCCTCCATTGAGCTCCGACGGCTCCCACCGCCGCTCCAGATAGTTGGATATGATCTTCTGGTAGCTGTTGAACAATTCGTCGCGTAGCGCCTGCGGCAGCGCCGCGAGCACGCGGGAAGGATCGATCATTTCACGCGCTTGCCCCCGCCACTTCCTTTACGAGAACGGCCCCACGCTTCACGCCGGGATTAGTGAGGGCGTACCCCTTGTTCTTGTCGCCGGTGAACTCAGGGCCCCTGTTCTTCAGATGCGCGGCATGGTTCGCTTGGTCGTAACACCCGATCGTCTCGCAGAATTGGCGGGCTGTTGCGTCGTCAAAAGTCCGGTCGCCACTAGAAGACAGGTACTTACCCAAACCAGTCAGAATGTAAGTGTTCAGCGTCTGCTCTTTCTTCGACCTGCCCGGCGCATTGAGCAAATCGAACGCGCCATCAGAGCCGAAATGGAATACTTGATCTAGCTCTTCGGCCGAGACGCTATTCTGCTTCATCCATTTGGAGCGGTGGGCGGGATGGTCACCATCCGCATCATCATAATATTCTTCTGCCGCATCTCCTCCCGCAGCGAGTTTGCGCTTCGGCGCCACAGTCTCGCCAAGGAACATCATTGCTGCATTGACGGTACGGTGGCGCTCTTCGGAGGAAAGTGGGGTCAGAGCGTCAATAATGCTGGTCAACGCTTTGGTGGCCGCGCCCTCAGTGTCTGACATGCTAAAACCTCATCGAATATGAGAAGCGATATGGAATTATTAGTTCTCATATTGAACCCCATATGAAAATGGAAGCCCCCATAACCAGAAAACATGATCACACCCCAAGAAACCCACAGGTTCCTGGGCGTAACCGCCTATTACGCGGCTCGATGAATGTCGGCGCAACAAAATTTCGCCTAAGCGATCTTTATGTGGTCTTGAAGTTTTCAGTCTGCAAACCGAACGGCTCGATCGCATTCGCCATGAACGCGGCCAGCGCGTCGCGATCCGCGGGCGGCATGGTCAGGCCGAGCTTGGAGCGGCGCCACAGGATGTCGTCGGCGAAGCGAGCCCATTCGGTGTGCATGAGGTAGCGCACCTCGGCTCCCGTGAGTTCGGGACCAAAGGCCGGCCCCAGCTCGGCCCAACTCGCCGCCTCGCCCAGCACGGCCGGCAGCCGCGAGCCGTAGGAACCGACCAGGCGCTGCGCCTGCGCCTCGGAGAGAAAGCGCCAACGGTCGCGCGCGGCATCGACTGCCGCTTCGAAGCCCTGCCAGGGAAAGTCCCCGCCCGGAAGCGCCGCGCCGAGCGTCCAGGGCCGCGACATCGGATAGAACGGCGTCAGCCTGGTCACCGCGCGCTCCGCGCGCCACCGTGCGGTCGTGACGTCGCCACCGAACATCGTGATCAGCGGCGCCTTGCGCCGCCGCGCATCGAATGCGGGCGCACCATCCCGCCGGCGCGCCGCTTCGGGCGCCAGGTTGACGCCCGACATCGTCCGCACCACATCGACCGGCGCGACAGGCTCGCGGAAATAGCGGTTGGCGGCCTCGCAGAGATAACTCACGTCGGCGGCCGGCATGGCGACGATCGCGGGATCGCCCGTGAAGGCATGCGTCACGGTACCGATCAGGGTGAAGTCGCGCTCGAAGGGGCTTGCGAAGATCAGCCGGCCATCGCTGTTCTGGAAGACGTAGACATTGTCGGGTTCGAACAGCCGCGGCACGACGATCTGGCTGATCTGCACGGCTGCGCCCGCGCGTGGTGGCGGCTGTCGGAGCACGGTCTCGGCGACGCTCACGCTCCATCCACCGCTGGTGTTCGCGAG
Source organism: Bradyrhizobium sp. UFLA05-109 (assembly GCF_054185165.1). Taxonomy (NCBI): domain Bacteria; kingdom Pseudomonadati; phylum Pseudomonadota; class Alphaproteobacteria; order Hyphomicrobiales; family Nitrobacteraceae; genus Bradyrhizobium; species Bradyrhizobium sp. UFLA05-109. The sequence goes on from NZ_JBBIAR010000009.1 coordinate 145,716, forward strand.
CGCGCGGGTCGTGATGACCCTGCGATGGCCGCGATCGACGACGGCGAGCCGCCAGATCTCGGTGCGATCGGCCCGCACACAGCGCGCGCCGGTACGGATCACGGCACCACGCTCCGCCGCATCCAGCGCGGAGAGGACTGTGAGCCTGGAATCATCGACGACGCAGTCCGAATATTCAAAGGCGGTGCCGAACGGCCGTTTCAGGGCGTTGCCAACCGGATGATGCGTGATATCGATGGTCGCCGACGGCGGCAAGCCGCCGCGCCCAGCAAGACGGTCGTAGAGCAGGAGACCGGCGCGCAGCAGCCAAGGCGGACGTTCGTCGGAATGCGCAGGGATCACGAAACGCATCGGACGAACCAGATGCGGGGCGATCGCGAGCCACACCTTCCGCTCGGCCAGCGCCCGGCGCACGCGGCGGAAGCGGCGACGCTCCAGCACCGAGAGATCGCCATGGATCAAATGCGGCGTCGCCGAGGAGGCCGCGCCACCGAGATCGCCCTGCTCGAGCAGAACGACGCGAAGGCCGCGCCCGGCGGCGTCGCGCGCGATGCTGACGCCGTTCAGGCCACCGCCGATGATCGCGAGGTCGTAATCCGCCATGAAGCCGTCGTGAAGGAACGAAGCAGGGACTTCGTCATCACTAGCGCATGATCCGGAAAAGTGTGTAGCGGTTTTCCGCGCGACAAACGCGGAACGCGTTTGCGCGGAGATCATGCACAAACATATGGCTGGAGCGCGACCAGCGCTCTAGCCGGTCTTGAGCGCAAGCTCCATCGCCTCGGCGCGGCCGATGAGGCGGGCATATTGTCCGATCGGCAACGGCTTGCCGAGCAGATAGCCCTGCACGCCGTCGCAGCCCTCCTTGGCGAGGAAAGCGAGCTGCTCGATCGTCTCGACGCCCTCGGCGATGATCGACATTTCCAGGCCGTGACCGAGATCGATCACGGCGCGCACGATCGCCGCCGATTGCGGGTTGCGGCCGAGATTGATCACGAAGGCGCGGTCGATCTTGATCTTGTCGAACGGGAATGCCTGGAGATAGCTCAGCGAAGAATAGCCGCTGCCGAAATCGTCCATCGAGATCCGCACGCCCAGTGCCTTCAGGCGGCGCAGCAGCGCGAGGCCGCGATCAAAATCCTCGATCAGCACGCCCTCGGTGATTTCGAGCTCGAGCCGGCCAGGCGAAAGCCCGGTCTCCAGCAGGATCGAGTGGACGAGGCCGACCACGTCGCCATGGGCAAACTGCGCCGGCGACAAGTTGACCGCGACCTGGAGCGGCTTGGCCCAGGAAGCCGCCTCGCGGCAGGCCTGGCGCAGGATCCACTCGCCCATCTCGACGATCAGGCCGCTCTCCTCCGCGATCGGAATGAACTCGGCCGGCGAGACCTGGCCGCGGACCGGATGCTGCCAGCGCGCCAGCGCCTCGAAGCCGATGATCTCGCTCTCGGCGACGGTTTGGCCGGCGACGCCCTGCGGCTGGAACGCGAGCGAGAGCTCGCCGTTCTTGATCGCTTTCGACAGATCCTGGTGCAGCACGCGGCGGTCGCGGATCTGCTGGTCCATCTCGGGCTGATAGAGGCTGATCGTGCCGCGCGACTTCTGCTTGGCGCGGAACAGCGCTGCCCCGGCATTGGCGAGCAGCGAAGCACCGTCCGCGCCATTGTGCGGGAAGACCGATATGCCGGTGGTGACCCCGGCGCGCACCGCGCGGCCGTCGATCTGGAATTCCTGGGAAAGGGCTTCACCAAGCTGGCGCGCCAGCGCGAGACCCGTGTCGGGCTGCTTGCCATCGATGATCAGGCCAAACTCGTCGCCGGACAGGCGCGCGACCACGCCGCCACGGGCGGCGTCCTGGAGCCGCTGGGCGACCTCGACCAGGAGCTTGTCACCGAGCGCATGGCCGAAGACGTCGTTGACCTCCTTCAGCCCGTCGAGATCGATGCAAAGCACGGCGAACTCCTCGCCGGTGCCCTCGCAGGCCTCGATCATCTGCGTCAGTGCCTGGAGGAAGGCAGAGCGATTAGGCAGGTCGGTCAGACCGTCGTGATAGGCCATGTGCGCCATGCGCGACTCGGTCTGGCGGCGGTCGGTGACGTCCTCGTGGGTCTTGATCAGATATTCCGGCTCGCCGGCATCGCTGAGCACGGTGGCGCGGCGGGTGAGGAACAGCCGCAGACCATCCTTGGTCGAGATCGGATGCTCCTCGGTAATCATCCCCCGCTTCTTGATCGCGGCCTCGTCGCGCGCGATGATCAGCTTGGCTTCCTTGACATTGAAGATGTCGGAAGCGGTGAGGCCCGTGGCATCCTCGCGTTTACGGTTGAGGATCGCCTCCGCGCTGCGATTGGCGAGCAGATAGCGGCCGTCTTTGACTTGCTCCACGATCAGCGCAACCGGAATGTTGTCGACCACGAGCTCGAGGAATTTCTTGGTGCTCTCCAACTCCTCCGAGAGCGAGCGCCGGTCGGTGATGTCTTCGAACACGAGCAGCAGGAATTCAGGCTGGTTGCGTTCGTTGCGGACCACGATCCGGACCGAAGCAACCATGCGCCGCGCGGATCCGCGCTCGACCTCGAATTCGTTGCGGAACTGCCCGTCGGGAGAGTTAAGCGCGGCCCGATCGGCGTCCTCGATCCTGGTCGCCGAGACTGCAGCAAACAGCTCCCGCGCATTTTTGCCAACAGCGTAGTCCCGCGACAATCCCCAGAAGCGCTCATAGGCAGTGTTCGCGAAGATGTAGCGGCCGTCCTCGATGTTCTTCGCGGCCACACAGACCGGGACGTTGTCGAGCACCGATTCCAGGAATTGCTTGGTGGAGGCAAGCTGCCGCGACAAGTTGCGCTGCTCGCTGACGTCGAGATGCGTCGCTACCGAACCGCCATTCGGGAGCACGAAATATTTCACCAGGATGGCTCGCCCCTCGGGCAGCTCGGTGATCAGGCCATTCGAGCTGGCAGCCTTCTCGTAGAACTCGTCGTCGGTCACGCCGAGCACGCCACGATCGCGACGCAGCCTGAGCATGTCTGACCCGGTCATATCGGTCCAGAGGTCCGAGCGCGCCAGCCCGTAGATTTCGAGATAGCGGTCGTTGCAGAAGATGATCCGTCGCTGAGCGTCGGTCATCACGATACCCTGGTTCAGATTGTTCATGGCGGACGAAACGAACGCATTGCGCCGCAACTGCATGCGCCTGGCTCGCCGTAACGCCGAGTGGATCCACAGCACGATGGCCGCCAGGAGCGAGCACACCGCGATGCCGCCGAGCAGCGCCTCCCAGACCAGATTGGGATCGAGCCTGCCCAGATAGCTCTGCGGGCCGAAATTGTCGGACAGCGCAAAGGCGCGCGCGGGCGCAACCGTGCAGGCAAGGCACAGCAGGGCCTGCACAGACGTCAAAATCGTGCCGCTCGCGTGCCAGTCCTTCTCAGCCATCAGCCACCCGCGATTTCAACTCCGGATTGTCTGGCCTCACGGGTTGGGATCGGGTAAACGCCTGTCAGCACGACAGAAAAATGTGACGCCAGATACGGCAATTGCCCTGACATGATAAATTCTTCCTTAATGGAGAGCCGCCTTGGATGCGGTTCCTTAAGTCTCTCGTTAAGCCCCTTGTTAGACTTCTTGGCCCTGCCGCTTACGGACCTCCTGCCCCACCATGGATAGAGTTGACTGCGTCGTCATCGGAGCGGGCGTGGTCGGGCTCGCGGTCGCCCGAAAGCTCGCCCAGGCCGGGCGCGAGGTGATCGTGCTGGAAGCTGCGGAGGCCATCGGCACCGTCACTTCCTCGCGCAACAGCGAGGTGATTCATGCCGGGATCTACTACCGGGCCGGGAGCTGGATGGCGCGGCTGTGTGTCAGCGGCAAGCATGCGCTCTACCGCTACTGCGCCGAGCGCGACATCCCGCACAAAAATTGCGGCAAGCTGATCGTCGCGACCAGTCCGAAGGAGACCGAGAAGCTGCAATCGATCAAGGCGCATGCCGAGGCCAATGGCGTGCTCGACATGCAGATGCTTGCAGGCGACGCCGCGCGCGCGCTGGAGCCGGCGCTCGCTTGCGATGCCGCGTTGCTCTCGCCCTCGACCGGCATCATCGACAGCCACGCCTACATGCTCTCGCTGCGCGGCGAGGCCGAAGCGGCGGGAGCTGCGTTCGCGTTTCACACGCCGCTGATCCGCGCCAAGGCGTCGGGCGGCGTCATCGAAATCGATGCCGGCGGCGAGGCGCCGATGACGCTGCAATGCAGCCTGCTGGTCAATGCGGCCGGTCTTTCGGCGACGACGGTGGCGCGCAGCATCGACGGCATGCCGCTCGACCGGATTCCGCCGGCCTATCTCGCCAAGGGCAACTATTTCAGCTGCAGCACCAAGGCGCCGTTCTCACGGCTGATCTATCCTGTGCCCGAGCCCGGCGGGCTCGGCGTGCACCTCACCCTGGACATGGCGGGCCAGGCACGCTTCGGTCCCGACGTGGAGTGGATCGAAACGATCGACTATGCCGTCGATCCCGCACGCGCAGAGCGTTTCTATCCGGCGATCCGCAAATACTGGCCGGACCTGCCTGATGGTGCGTTGATGCCGAGCTATTCGGGCATACGGCCGAAAATCGTCCCGCCGGCGGTGGCCACACAGGATTTCCTGATGCAGGGCACGCGCGATCACGGCGTAAACGGCCTGATCAATCTCTTCGGTATCGAGTCGCCCGGCCTGACGTCATCGCTTGCGATCGCCGACCACGTCGCCGAGCTCGCAAACATCTAAAGCGCGATGAGATTGGGAGTGAATCGTCATCGCGCTCTAGGTTGTTGTATGAGCATGATCTCCGCGCAAACGCGTTCCGCGTTTGTCGCGAAGGAAAACCGCTTCACGCTTTGCGCTAACACGGCCCCTTCGGGTCCGGATCATGCTCTAGCCTTCGCACGAAGTTAACCGCACGACGCTTCGCACCTCGACGCAGGGATGAGCGCAACAGCTCTCATCCCTGCGTGAAGGATGCGTGATCAGGCTTACATGTGTACGGGGTTTACTAGTGGAGCGTGTCGTCCGTGCCGTGCCTCAACCGCTCGATCTGGTCCTTGACCATCAACTTCCGGCGCTTCAACTCAACAATTTGCAGGTCGTCTGTTGAAAGGTGCACAAGAGCTTCGTGCAATTCATTTTCGAGAAGTTTGTGTTTCCGCTCCAATTCAACAAGATGTGCCTGAATTGTCATTCGAAACCTCCTCGGTAGGGTTGAACCTCAGAATTCGATCCGGACGAAGAAGTGTACATCACCGATTCGTTCTGTCGATAAGTATCCGTAGTCTCCCTGTCATTTTTGAAACTTCATATGTAATGAACAGTGAGTAAGGAACCGCGGCAGGAATCATCCATGATTTCAATGCACCTGTGCGCTGGCGCCGCGATCCACTGAAATATCTTTGCGAGAGAACGTTGATAGGGGACCCAGATAGCTTGCGATCACGTCGCGCAAGGACGATACTTTCCACAGGCCTTCCACAGGCTTTCGCAACTTCATCGGGTTTTCCGGCTACCGCACATCATGACCAATGAAGACGAGCGCGAACTCGAAGCCGAGCTCGCCCGGTTGCAGCAGGAACACCGAGATCTCGATGCGGCGATCGATGCATTGCATCAATCGCCCGCCCCCGACCTGTTGCGGTTACAGCGCCTGAAGAAACGCAAGCTGTTGTTGCGCGACCGTATCGCCTTCATCGAAGACCAGATCACGCCCGACATCATCGCCTGATCCCCGCCGGTATGCCGGATGCGTTTTCCGCATACGGATTCCACTTGACTCAAAAAGAACAAAAGAAGAACATTCGGATCTCAACCGCTTCCGGGGAAATGCCATGTCCGCAGCCGCCTTCGACAACAGCCACTATGAGCAAGCCTGCGATCAAGCGATCGCGATGTGTGACGGCAATCTGCGCAGCACCATCAAGGCGCTGATCATGGCCAACGAATATCTGGAAGCGGAGCTCGAGGAATTGCAGGCGGCAATTTCGGCCGGCTGCATTCCCGAGACGTCGCGCAACAAGATGCGGAGCACCTCCAGCGCCGCGTGAGCCAAGGAGCACGAGGAGCCGACCATGTCCGATGTCACCTACTATGTCGCGCTGCCTTTCCTCATCGATGGAGATGGATCGCCGGTCGCGGGCGCCGCGGAGGAATGTCAGACCTCGGCCGCCGCGCTGCGGCGCGCCGAAATCCTGGCGCACGGCGCCGGCCATATCGGCGCGATCGCGTTCAGCCGCAGCGGCGATCCCATGACCGGCGAGTTCGGCGACGCCAAGCTGCTGCGCAAGTTCGGCAACGTGCCGGAAGATCTCAGCGCGCTTTAATCCAAAGCAGGATGAGTTTTGACTGAATCAATGCAAGCCGAGGGGGACACCTCTCCCCGCTGGGGAGAGGTGAGCCAGATCATCGCATCCTAGCTGCTGATCAGCCTGATCCGCGGCTCGTGCCGCCGCTGCGCCTTGCGCACGTACATGGCTGCGTCGGCCTCCTCCAGCGCGCGGCTTGCCTCGGCATGAGATCCCAGCAGCGCGACACCGGCGGAGGCGCCTGCATTCACGCGCTGGCCGCGAAAGACAAAGGACAAGTCGTCGATCGCCTGCTCGAAGCCTGCGGCCTTGGCCTTGGCGTCCGTCTCGCTGAGGTTCCAGAGCAGCAGTGCGAACTCGTCGCCGCCAAGGCGGCCGACCACGTCAGAGGCGCGCACCTGCCGCGTCAGCGCGGCGGCGATCGCCTTCAGCACCTCGTCACCGGCGGCATGACCGAAGGAGTCGTTGATGGGCTTCAGGCGATCGACGTCGAGCACGATCAACGCGCCGCGGGCGGCGTAGCGCGCCATGTAGGCGATCGCACGGTGCAGCTCGCGCTCGAAGCCGCGACGGTTCGGGATGCCGAGCAGGAAGTCGGTGTCGGCGGCAGCCTCGAGCTCGTCGATGCGCCTTTGGGCTCGGGCGAGCTTGGTGCGCAGGCTGCGGATGATCGCCTTGGCGTCGTTCTTGGCGTCGTTCTTGGCATCGTTTCTGGCATCGTTCCTGGCATTTTCCTTGGCCCGGCCGGTGGTCGCAGCGGTCAGGCCCGCCGACCGGGCCGTGCGCCTGGCCGCGGGTTTGGATCGGCTCCCGCTGCTTTTCCGGCGCTTTTTGGCCTTCGCAGCGATCGCCCTTTTTGGTTTCTTCATGGGCGTCCTGCTCAATGAAGGCTTGCGGGGATTCACCAAGACAGGATAGTGCATTCCCTTCTCCTTGCCACCGCCTTGCGAGCCGCCGGCCGGAACCGCTAATCTGGCCTATGTTTCTGTATTCCCGAGCACAATTGACGTCATGACCGCGCCGATCGCCATCATCATGGGAAGCCAGTCGGATTGGGACACCATGCGGCATGCTGCCGATACGCTCACAGCGCTCGGTGTCGCCTGCGAAAGCCGCATCGTCTCGGCCCACCGCACCCCGGAACGGCTGTTTACCTTTGCCAAGGGCGCCAAGGCCGAAGGCTTCAAGGTCATCATTGCGGGCGCCGGCGGCGCCGCGCATTTGCCCGGCATGACGGCGTCGCTGACCGAACTGCCGGTGTTCGGCGTTCCCGTCGAATCCAAGGCGCTGAAAGGCGTCGATTCGCTGCACTCGATCGTCCAGATGCCCGCCGGCATCCCGGTCGGCACGCTCGCCATCGGCAAGGCGGGCGCGATCAACGCAGCGCTGCTGGCGGCTGCCGTGCTGGCGCTGTTCGATCCGGCGCTGTCGGAACGCCTCGTGGCCTGGCGCAAGGCACAGACTGACGCCGTGGCCGAGCGCCCGGAGGACAAGGCGTGACTGGCACCAAACGGGTGAAGCTGAAGCCCGGCGACACCATCGGAATCCTCGGTGGCGGACAATTGGGGCGGATGCTTGCGATGGCCGCGGCGCGGCTCGGCCTGCGCTCCCAGGTGTTCTCGCCCGATCCGGACTCACCGGCCTTCGACGTCGTGCTGAACGCGACGTGCGCGGAATATGCCGACGTCGAGGCGCTCGAGCTGTTCGCGAATGACGTCAACGTCATCACCTACGAATTCGAGAACGTGCCGGCCGCGGCCGCGCTGGTGCTGGACGCGCGCCGCCCCGTGCTGCCCAACCGCAAGATCCTCGAGACCACCCAGGACCGGCTCGCCGAGAAGGATTTTATCACCCGGCTCGGGATCGGCACCGCCGCCTATGCCGATGTTACCTCGGTCGCATCGCTCCGCGAGGCGATCGTCAGGATCGGGCTTCCGGCCGTGCTGAAGACGCGCCGCTTCGGCTATGACGGCAAGGGCCAGGCGATCATCCGCGAGGGCGACGACATCGCGAAAGTGTGGACCGGCCTCGGCACCAAGTCGGCGATCCTCGAAGCCTTCGTGCCATTCGAGCGCGAGATCTCCGTGATCGCCGCGCGCTCGGCCGAAGGCCAGGTCGAATGTTTCGACGTCACCGAGAACGAACACCGCGATCACATCCTGAAGATCTCGCGCGCCCCGGCCGCGATTCCGGACGCGCTTGCCGAAGAGGCGCGCAACGTCGCCGGCAAGATCGCCGACGCGCTCGATTATGTCGGCGTGCTGGCGGTCGAGATGTTCGTGCTCGCCAACGGCACGGGACCGAAGGTGCTGGTGAACGAGATCGCGCCGCGCGTGCATAATTCCGGGCACTGGACGCTCGACGGCGCGTCCGTCTCGCAGTTCGAGCAGCACATCCGCGCCATCGCGGGCTGGCCGCTCGGCAAGCCCGTGCGGCACGGCGAGGTCGTCACCATGACCAATCTGATCGGCGACGAGATCAACCGCTACACGGAGTGGCTCACGGTCCCCGGAGCCACCGTGCACATCTACGGCAAGGGCACGCCCAAGCCGGGCCGCAAGATGGGCCACGTCACCGAGGTCGCGCCCGCCCGCGGTAAGTAAGGGGACCGCGGCGCTTCGCGATCCCCCTCTAAAGCGCGATCATCGTCGCGCCTTAGATTCTTGTTTGAGCATGATCTCCGCGCAAACGCGTTCCGCGCTTGTCGCGAGGAAAACCGCCGCACACTTTTCCGGATCATGCTGCGACGATCACGCGGTCTTCACACCGGCGACGACGCCGCCCGGCTCTTCGCTCAGCCAGCGATAGATCACGCCGCCGAGCGCGCCGCCGACCAGCGGTGCGACCCAGAACAGCCAGAGCTGTGCCAGCGCCCAGCCACCGACGAACAGCGCAGGGCCGGTGCTGCGCGCCGGGTTCACCGACGTGTTGGTGACGGGAATGCTGACGAGATGGATCATCACCAGCGTAAGCCCGATCGCGAGCGGCGCGAAGCCCGCAGGCGCCCTTCCGTGCGTCGCGCCCATGATGACGAACAGGAACATCATGGTCATCACCACCTCGGTGATGAAGCACACCACCATGCCGTACTGGCCGGGCGAGTGCGCACCGTACCCGTTCGACGCGAAGCCCTTGGCGACGTCGAATCCCGGGGCGCCGCTGGCGATCACATAGAGCAGCGTGGCCGCCACGATCGCGCCGATGACCTGCGCGACGATATAGGGCAGGATCTGTCCGGTCGGGAACCGACCGCCCGCCGCAAGACCGACCGTGACGGCCGGGTTGAGATGGCAGCCCGAGATGTGGCCGATGGCGTAGGCCATGGTGACGACGCTGAGGCCGAACGCCAGGGACACGCCGACCAGGCCGATACCGACCTGCGGAAAGCCGGCAGCGATCACCGCGCTCCCGCACCCCGCAAATGTCAGCCAAAAGGTGCCGATGGCCTCGGCGGCGTATTTCTTCATATCCATGAGGGACTCCCCTGATTTCCAAGACTTCCGGATCAAAATCCGGGAACGGCCCCGCGATTGGCACCAAACCACCCAAATCGCGGCCGCACGGGGGCATTTTTGCCCCATTTAATGGCTTATCTTGGCCCGAAAGCCCTCTTGGACAATGGACATCTCAGGTTTTGTCTGATACATCCGCGCGCTCAAGGTTAAGGGCTTGCGCTTTTTGCCATCCCCTTTGACTTACCAGAATTCAAATCCGATCCACTGAAGAGGATGCCGCGTGCAGGTTCTCGTTCGCGATAACAATGTCGATCAAGCCCTCAAGGCGCTGAAGAAGAAGATGCAGCGCGAGGGTATTTTCCGCGAGATGAAGCTCCGCGGTCATTACGAAAAGCCCTCCGAGAAGAAGGCCCGCGAAAAGGCCGAAGCCGTGCGCCGCGCGCGCAAGCTGGCCCGCAAGAAGCTGCAGCGTGAAGGCCTGCTGCCGATGAAGCCGAAGCCGGTGTTCGGCGCTGGCCCCGGTGGCGAGCGTGGCGCTGGCGGCCGTGGCGGCCCGGGCGCAGGTCCGCGCGGACCGCGCTGATTTTGCCGCTTCTGCAAAACTGAGTTTTCGATGACGCGGGCCCCGAGCCCGCGTTATTGTTTTGTGAGCGGTGCCTTTTCTGGGACGGGGCACTACCGATGCGGCACCAGCGCGAGCGAATCCGTAGATGGCCTCCCCTTTCCCCAAGCACAGCCCGGCACTGTCGTGCCGGCTCTGGCGGCGTTCCGTCACGCTCACACTGATCGCGATCGCACTGTCTGGCTGCTCGTTCGACCTGGGATCGCTGATGCCCGAGAAAGAGAAGCCGCAGGACGCGCCAAAGGCTGCTGCCGCGCCCGCCGAGAGCGCGGTCAGCGCCGGCAATGTCACTGAGGCCCAGAACCACACGGCAAAGGGCCAGGCGCTTGCGAAATCAGGAGAGACGGCAGCAGCGCTCGAGGAGTTCAACCGCGCCGTCGCGCTCGATCCCTACAATGCGCAGGCGCTCTATGGCCGCGCCCTGATCTATCAGGCGAGCAACGAACACGAGTTCGCAATCGCGGATTTCAGCGCCGCGAGCGGGCTCAATCCGCAGAAGCCGGAGCCGCTGCTCGGCCGCGCCATCAGCTATCTCGCGGTCGGCAAGGTCAGGGAAGCCGCAGCCGACCTCGACGAGGCCTCCGAGGCTGATCCGCACAATGCGCAAGTCTGGACCACGCGGGGGCTCGCCTATGAGCGCCTCGGCGACAAGGCCAAGGCGGCGGCGTCCTACACCAAGGCGGTCGCGCTCCGTCCACGCGACGATGCCGCCCGCAGCGGGCTGGCCCGAGTCGGCGGCTGAGACGGGATCGAAGGCGCAGCGCCCCAGGTCAGTCTGGGGTCACGCTTTTCGGCAGGACCGCGTGGAACATCGACTTGACGCCTGACAGCATCTCGTCGGCGACGTTGGTCTTTGGCCGCGGCACGGGAGCGGCCGCATCGGCCCGCAGATCGAGCGGAGGCGCAACGACAACCGGGACCGGGATGTCGGCCGGTGGCGTCAGCCGGTTCGCATCATCCGAGCCAACGGACGCGGTGTAGGGTGGGTTCGACGTCGTGGGGGAGCCGTAGGCCTCCGGGCCCGGCGTCGACACCGTGATCGGCGGTGGCAACGGCTGCAAGGCGGACGGAGTTGCCGTCACGACCCGCGGGGCCTCATGAACACGCGGCGCTTCCACGGCATGGGCCGTCTCCTGAGGGGCAGCCTCGGGCGACTTGCGCAGCCGCTCGATCGCCGCGCGGGCAAGATCGTTGGCGTCAGGAGTCGCGGCATTCGATGCCGGAGCCTGAGTGGTCTCGGAGGCTGGCGCTGTGATGGCCGGCGCAGGCGTCGCCTTGGCCATGGCCTTGCTGTCGCGGGAAGCCGTCGGCCGGCCGCGCGGCGTGGCGGGAGCGGCGGCGGTCTCGGCGGGTGCAGTTTCGGCGGGCTTGTTCTCGGCCGGCTGGTCAGCAGCCTTGGTGTCAGCCGGCTTCTCGGCCGGCGTCTTGTCCGTCGCGGTCTTCTCGGAGACGCCCTTCTCGGCAATACCCTTCTCGGAAATACCCTTCTCGGAAATACCCTTGGCCTTCACTCCGGGCGCGGGGAGATTCGCGACCTCGGCAGGCTTGGCATCCTTCTTCGTCTGGGTGGTCTGAGCAGGCGCGACCGCGGCAGCGGGAGTGTCGGACGCCGGCCGGGCGTTGATGTAGTGATTAACGATGTACGCCCCGATGATCGTCGCGAGCACCGAGGGGAAGATGTCCATGGAGATTTTAGTCAGGTATTTCAGCATTCCGGCCACTCCCCACACGGTCTGATGCGGGAACTTTGAGGCAATAGTAAGGGGTCAACTGCGACGGATCGGTGGCCATTGGCAAGCCACTTTTACGGTTTCAGCTCGACTTCAAGGAACACGATCTCCGTTGCAGTTTCGTTAAGCACGTCGTGCGCGACACCTGCCTTGCGGAAGTAGGACTTGCCCGCCGAAAGCTGCGCTTTGGAACGCTCGCCATTGGGCGCCACGATGGTCATCTCGCCGGCCGTGACGGGAACGATCACATAGTCCATCCCGTGAATGTGATGGCCGGTGGCGCCGCCCGGCGGCAGCCGCCACTCGGTGACCCGGACCTCGTCGTTGTCGACCTGCACATCGGATTTTGCGGCCAGCATATCCATTCCTCTCGCTACGGCACAAAGACCATGAACACGTAGACCGCGAATACCACCATATGGACCAGCCCGAACAGGACGTTGGTCCTGCCGGTGCCGAATGTCAGCATGCTCAGCAAAAATGTCAGGAACATCAGCGCCGTATTCGGGGGGTTCAGGCCCAGCACAAGCGGCTGGTCGAGCGCATAGGTGGCGAGGCCGACGGCGGGAATCGTCAGGCCTATGGTGGCCAGCGAGGAGCCGAGGGCCAGGTTGATGCTCTTCTGGAGATCGTTCTTGCGCGCGGCGGCGATCGCCGAGACGCCCTCCGGCATCAGGATCAGCAGCGCGACCAGGAGCCCGGCAAAGGCCGGTGGGGCGCCAATCATGGCGGCGACGGCGTCGACCACCAGTGAGAACTTCTTGGCGAGCAGAACGACGGCAAGGAGCGAGATCAGGAGCAGGACCATGCTGAGAACCAGCATTGTGCCTGACAGATGGCTTTCGCCGCCCTTCCCGTCATCAGCCTGATTGATGAAATAGTCGCGGTGCAGCACGGTCTGCGTGTAGAGAAACACGCCATAGAGCACGATCGTCACGAGATCGACGAAGCCGAGCTGGAGCGACGAATAGATCGGGCCCGGCGTCGTCAGCGTATAGTTGGGCATGATCAGCGTGATGGTCGCCAGCGCGATCAGCGTGCTGAGATACACGTTGGAGCCCGAAACCTGGAAACCCTGCTCGCGATAGCGCAGGCCACCGATGAACACGCAGAGGCCGACGAGCCCGTTGCAGACGATCATCACCACGGCAAACACGGTGTCGCGCGCGAGCTCCGGTGCCGGCTTGTCGCCGAGCATGATGGTGGTGATCAGCGCGACCTCGATGATGGTCACCGCGAGCGTGAGCAGCAACGTGCCAAACGGCTCGCCGATCCGCTCCGCAATGACCTCGGAATGATGAACGGCAGCGAACACCGTTCCGAACAGGATCACCAGCAGGACGATCGCAAATCCAAGCCCCCCGACCGACAGGGTGAAGCCGTACCCCGTCGCGGTGACGATCAGGAACAGCAGCACCGCTAGGGCGGGAAATAGCCAAGACGACCGCGGCATCGGTCCGTGTGCGCTCATGCAGGCGATTCCTTCAAATAGGCGACCGATTATGCGCGAGAAGATCGCGCCCGTCAGCCCTCAGGAGCCATTGATGAAACGTCGGGCAATCTCCTGGGCACCAAAGCTGTCGAGATTGTCGTGCCCTCCGCCGGGAATGCGAACGAGCTGCCTTGATTGATTGGCGAGAGCGAACAGGCGCTCGCCGAACGCGATCGGGATCACCGTATCCTCCGTGCCGTGCATGATCAGGAGTGGAACGGTGACGCGAGCGATCCGCTCGTCCGAACGAAATTGATCGCGCATCAGGAAACGGACCGGAACGAAGCGAAAGAGCGAGGCCGCAACATCGACGGTCGAAGTGTAAGGCGCTTCCAGGATCAATTTGCCTATCGGATGCTCGGATGCGACCGCGACGGCCACACCGGTCCCGAGCGAAAAGCCCCAGACGACGATCCGTTCAGCCGCGTAGCGCGCGGTCGTGAAGGCGTAGGCGGCCGCAGCATCGCGCAGCAGGCCCTGTTCGCTCGGCGCACCGCTCGAGCCGGCATAGCCGCGATAGGACAACGCGACGAGGCCGGTGCCGTCAGCCGTCATCGCCTTGAAGCGGCCGACGAGGCCGGCCAGATAATCACCATTGCCGGGAAAATGGAGGATCACGGGGCGGCCGGGCTTTGCCGGCACGTGCCAGATGATGATCTTCTCGCCGTCCGACGTGGTGACCAGATGCTCTTCCGCCTCGGGGAGGCCTGCGGCTTCCGGTAGCGTTCGACCGACCGGGGGGATCGGGAACAGCATGTCGCGCTGTTTGACATAGAGCACGACGAGACCGGCGAGATAGCCGGTCACCAGCACGACGGCGACCCACTTCACGACGATCATGACGACGCCGCCAATCCAGAGCCCTAGGGCTTGCGAGGGCTCTCGAGCATGTCGCGATTACATCGCCTTGACGATGTTCTCGGTGACCTTCTTGGCGTCGCCGAGCAGCATCATCGTGTTGTCGCGATAGAACAAGGGATTGTCGATGCCGGCATAACCCGAAGCCAGCGAGCGCTTGATGAACATCACGGTGCCGGCCTTCCAGACCTGGAGCACCGGCATGCCGTAGATCGGCGAGGTCTTGTCCTCTTCGGCCGCCGGGTTGGTGACGTCGTTGGCGCCGATCACGAAGGCGATGTCGGCCTGCGCGAATTCGGAGTTGATGTCCTCGAGCTCGAACACCTCGTCATAGGGCACGTTGGCTTCGGCCAGGAGCACGTTCATGTGGCCGGGCATGCGGCCTGCGACCGGGTGGATGGCGTATTTCACCTCGACGCCTTCCTTCTTCAGCATGTCGGCCATTTCGCGCAGCGCGTGCTGCGCCTGCGCCACCGCCATGCCATAGCCGGGCACGATGATGACCTTGGAGGCGTTCTTCATGATGAAGGCGGCATCGTCCGCCGAGCCGAGCTTTGCCGGCTTCTGCTCGCCAGTGCCCCCGCCGGCCGCCGCGGTCTCGCCGCCGAAGCCGCCGAGGATGACCGAGATGAAGGACCGGTTCATCGCGTGGCACATGATGTAGGACAGGATCGCACCGGATGAGCCGACCAGCGCGCCGGTGATGATCAGCGCGGAATTGCCGAGCGTGAAGCCGATGCCTGCCGCGGCCCATCCCGAATAGGAGTTCAGCATCGAGATCACGACCGGCATGTCGGCGCCACCGATCGGGATGATCATGAGCACGCCGAGCGCAAGCGCCAGGATGACGTTGAGCCAGAAGAACACCGGGCTGCCGGTGACGACGAGCCCGACGATGCAGGCGACCAGTGCGACCGCGAGCGCGATGTTGATGAGGTGCCGCGCCGGCAGGATGATCGGCGCGCCGCTCATGCGGGCCGACAGCTTCAGGAACGCGATCACCGAGCCGGTGAAGGTCAGCGCGCCGATGGCGACGCCGAGCGACATTTCAACGAGGCTCTGGGTGTGGATGTTGCCGGGGGTGCCGATGTCGAAGGCTTCCGGCGCATAGAACGCGCCGGCTGCGACCAGCACCGCGGCCATGCCGACCAGCGAGTGGAAGGCGGCTACCAGTTCCGGCATCGAGGTCATCGGGACACGGCGCGCAACTACGGCGCCGATCGTACCACCGATGGCGATGCCGACGATGACGAGCAGCCAGGCAAGGCCGTCCGCCGGCGGGTGGTTGGCAAGCGTGGTGGCGACCGCGATCGCCATGCCGATCATGCCGAACAAATTGCCCTGGCGCGAAGAGGCCGGGCTCGACAGCCCGCGCAGCGACAGGATGAACAGCACCCCCGCCACGAGATACAACAATGCAGAGAGATTGGCGCTCATCTCAGGTCCCCATCTATCCCATCAGCCCGAGGTGGCCGCTTACTTGGCCTTCTTCTTGTACATCGCCAGCATGCGCTGGGTGACAAGGAAGCCGCCGAAGATGTTAATGCAGGCAAAGATCAGCGCGATGAAGCCGAAGGCGCGCGCCCAGCCCGAACCGCTCGACACATTCGCAACGCCACCCGCGAGCAGCGCACCGACCACGATCACCGAGGAGATCGCGTTGGTGACGCTCATCAGCGGCGTATGCAGCGCCGGGGTCACCGACCACACCACGAAATAGCCGACGAACACCGCCAGCACGAAAATCGACAGCCGGAAAATGAAGGGATCGACGACCTGTGCGACATGCTCCATGGCTTCTCTCCTAGGCTTTCGGCTGGAAGTTCGGGTGGATGACTGCGCCGTCCTTGGTCAGCGCGGTCGCCTTCACGAGCTCGTCGTCCCAGTTCACGGCAAGCTTCTTCTCTTTCTTGTCGATCATGGTCTCGATGAAGGAGAACAGGTTGCGCGCGTAGAGGCCGGAGGCCGAGGCGGCGACGCGGCCGGCGACGTTGGTGTAGCCGACGATCTTGATGCCATCGAGATCGACGACCTCACCGGGCTTGGCACCCTCGACGTTGCCGCCACGCTCGACGGCGAGATCGACCAGCACCGAGCCCGGCTTCATCGACTTGACCATCTCGGCATTGACGAGCTTCGGCGCGGGCCGGCCCGGGATCAGCGCCGTCGTGATCACGATGTCCTGCTTCTTGATGTGCTCGGCGGTCAGCGCGGCCTGCTTGGCCTGGTACTCCTTGGACATTTCCTTGGCGTAACCGCCGGCGGTCTGCGCGTTCTTGAACTCCTCGTCCTCGACGGCGAGGAACTTGGCACCGAGCGATTCCACCTGTTCCTTGGTGGCGGGGCGCACGTCGGTCGCGGTGACGATGGCGCCGAGACGGCGCGCGGTCGCGATCGCCTGGAGGCCGGCGACGCCGACACCCATCACGAACACTTTGGCGGCGGGCACGGTGCCGGCCGCCGTCATCATCATCGGGAAGGCGCGGCCGAAGGCTTCGGCACCCTCGATCACGGCACGGTAGCCGGCAAGGTTCGCCTGCGACGACAGCACGTCCATCACCTGGGCGCGCGTGATGCGCGGCATCAGTTCCATGGCGAAGGCGGCGATACCGGCATCGGCCATCGTCTTCAGCGCGGAGTCATTGCCATAGGGGTCCATGATGGCAATGACCAGCGCGCCGCGCTTGTACTGGCCGAGCTCGGACGCCTCGGGGCGCTTCACCTTGATGATGATGTCGGCATCCCTGAGCGCATCGGCGCTGACGGTCGCGCCGGCGGCGGTGTAGTCGGAGTCGAGCAGGCCCGACTTCACGCCGGCACCGGGCTCGACGGCAATCTCGGCGCCCAGAGCCTTGAACTTCTTCACCGTGTCCGGCGAAGCGGCGACCCGCGGCTCGGATGGATCGATTTCCTTGGCAACGGCAATCTTCATGAGGCCTCCGGCGGCGCGGGACAGCGCGCACGCGAATTTAGCGTTACTCCCGCAACGTTGGATACCGGTTTTAGAACCGGTTTGGATGCAAATTTTCTGAGCAACCGCCGCCTTTGGCGGTGCAGCCGACGATGGATCAGGTCAGGAAGATCGCCATGAGGATGACGATGAGCGCGACAGTGGCCGTGCCGTACTTGACCAGCTTGATGAAGCCCTCGTAGGTCTGCTCGTGGGCAACGTAGTCGTTGCCGTCGGCGGTGCTGTACGCCACTTCGCTATGGTCAGCCATGGATGTCCCCAGTCGAAAGTCGAATTCCCGGCTGGCAATACCGCAATCCGCCGGGCAGGGCAACGGCACAGCTGCGCAGTTTTCCCGCAAATCGGCTCATTTGGAATCCGGATTGTCGGGGCGTGCGGTGCAGACGGCAACCAGCTAGCCCTGATCAAGCGCGCAAACCGTGACTGCCGCGGTCTGAGGTTGCTGCACCGGCAGACCAAGCGCTCCGCGCACGGCGTCGATCGCCGGCTGGCCTGCGTCGGTAAATCGAACCATGCGTGGATCGACGGCGGACCCGACCACCACAGGATTGTCACCGCACAGGAAGCCGTGAGTCGTGTGGAAGCCGAGGGCACGATAGACCTCGAACTGTTCCTCGGAGAAGAACTGGTCGCCCGTGGTCTCGTGCGGGAAAGTGGCGTGCCGCCGCGCATAGTCGCGAATGTAGTCGTTCTCGTCGCCGGTCAGGGACGACTTGATATAGACGAGGTAACCGTAGTCACCACCGCCATAGTCGATCGTGCCGATCGCGACGTGAGCGTGATCCTGCGGCCGATCGTCGTGCTGACACGGGGCCGACTCGTTGCTGGCATTGCGCGCCATCAATGCGCGCGTGCACTCGCGGATCGGCGTCCACGGCAGATCGATCCGGACGCCGAGATCGATGCGGGCATAACGCTGCAGCGTCATCAGCGAGGCGAAATTCATCGGCGTGTCCGCCTCCGCGTCCACGGCAACGATCACTCTGCAGCGCCTGCGCAACAGCTCGTAGACGCCGAGATTCTCGATGTGTCCGCCGTCGGTGAGGTAGACCCCCTCGCTGTTCTCGTAGAGCCGGCCGGATATTTCCGCCCAGAAATAGAGCGGCGAGAAGCGAGGGAACGAGAGCGCATTCACGTAACGCGGATTCCTGAGCCAATAGCCAAGCCGCACGTTGAGAAGGGCGAGCGTCGGCGTCAAAACCCTGATCGAGCTCGATCCCATGTTGGAGGAAGCTGCGGCTCCCGAGATCGCCATCGCGGTGGCGAGGTCGAGGCTCTGCTCGACTTTCTCGAGGGCCGAAGTCGCGGCGTATCCGGTCGCCTCGCTACCGACATTGCGCGGCGAAAACAGGAAAAAGTCCGCGTTGCGGCCGCGCCGGTTGGCAAAATCCGATCCCTGGATGTTTAACGCCGTGTTGATGAGGTGGTAGGGCGCGCTCAACTTCGGCCCGGCATTCGGGTCACCGGCGTTCGCGATGGCGTAGAGATCGCTCAGCTTCATGCGATCGAGCGGCTTGAAATCGCGGCCCTGGTCGAGGCTGGCTTCGGTGCGCGCGATATCACCGTCGGCAGGCAGGGTCGGATCGAACAGGAAGGCCTTGCTCAACCGGTCGCGGTAGAGCCTGTGAAGGGAATTCGCGTTCGGCGTCAGGAGCCACGACACGAGGAACAGAAAGACACCCGCCAGTGCATAGAGGATGACCACCGGCAGGCTGAAGGAATAGCCGAGTTCCGACGCCAGTCCCTGGAACATGCCTGGGAATCGCTTCTGCGCCTCGGCTCCGATCCACTGCGCTGCCGATTCGAGCCATGTCGGCGCGTGCCAGGTCGGTGTCAGCCGCTCCGTATCCGGAGCGTCGGGAAGTGCTGGTTTCGGCGTGATTTGCGCGGACAGGGTGCCCGCACTGGCGTCGAACTGAATCTTGCCCGCCAGGCTTCCCTGCGTTGAGGCGCTCGATTTTGCATTCGCCAGGCATTCTCTTTGCGTCGGAGACGGTGGGCACTGCTCGAACAGATCATTGGCGATGCCCCAATATGACAGATAGAGGTAGGCGATCCAGATGATCAGCGGCAATGCGAGACCCGCGACCCAGAGTGCGACCTTGGCAACGATGGCCAGCACCGCCGATCCCCATTGCGATGAGATGCCGTTGCCCTTGAGAAGCTCGGCGAACTGCTGCCGGAAGGCCGTGACGAACACGCCGATCGGCGCCGCGATCGCAGCGAGCGACTTGATCCAGGCCACCCCGACGCCGCCGACCGGCCCACCGATCACGCTGCTGTCGGCGACTTCGAACATCTGCCGCAGCACGAAGGGCTGAAATTCGAGGAAAGCGAGGGTCGCCAGCATCACCAGGAAGGTTGCACCCGCTGTCGGAACATGGGAGCGAAATTCCTGTCGCTTCTTGGGGCTGGCAAAGGACCGGAAAATCGCCCACAGAAAGAACAGAACGACCCCGATGATGGCCATCGCCAGCGTCAACGCAAAGTTTTTCACCTGGAGCACGCGCGCGAAGTCGCAGCCGACGCCGACCACGAAGACAATGCCGGCAAGATAGGCGCACACAATGCTGGGACCGCTGCCCCTTTCCGATCGCGAGCCGAGGTAGGTCAATCCGCTGACGGCAAGCAGGATCACGGCGAGGATCGCTCCGACGGCGCTGAATCCATACTGATTGACGAAGCTGAAATCGTGCAGCTCGCATTTCTTGAGGTCGCCGATGGCGACGCCGAACAGGTTTGCGACCGTCAGGCAGCTTCGCACGGGCGTCGACCAGATCGTGACCGCCGCGAGCATCAATATGATCGGCAGGGTGAGCCCGATATTTGCGATCAACCCGCGCACCACGATCGCTATCCCGGTCAGCAGATCGCGCACGCCGGCAGGGATCAGATAGTTGGAGTAGTTCCGGATGTGTCCGACCGACGGCGTGTCGCTGATCTCGCAGGCGGTCGCGGTGTCGCCTGCCGGCCTTTCGCCGAAGACGAAACGTCCTGCAACCGTCATGCTCGCGCTGAGCGAGGTACCGATATATCCGCCGCCCGACACCGTCGAAAGGTAGTCGATCCGCCCGAACAGATCGTGATGGTTCAGCCCCTGGAGAACGCCGAGACAGAAGGCCGAGGAGCGGATCCCGCCACCCGACAGCGCGAGCCCCGTGACGTCGAGCATCTGGCAGGGATGCAGATCGTCAATCCGGAGCTGGCGCGTCCCATCGCGACGCGTGTTGATTGCCTCGATCTCATCGCGAACGATCAGGTGGTGCTTTTCACACCAGGGCTTGTCGGCGGCGAAGGCGGCCTTCCGCGCTTCTGCGGCAGCTGTCGACGAGACTTGATTGAGCATGCGTGTCTCCCCCAACGGCAGAGCCACAAACAATCAATGGTTGCATAATAGGCTGGAGAATCTAATAGAGATTAGTCGCGCCGGGTTTCGCGAACGTTCAATCCCACGTAGCAGAAGCTCCGGACCCGTCGCGAAGGTGGCCCATCCAGCGGCTGGGAAAACGGGGGCCGAAGGCTGCAGGACGCGCCGAACTGCACGGCAATGACGTCGTTCGGGGCCGGTTCCATCAACAAGGGAGGCGCCTGCCGCACTGCGTCCACGAGCTCATAGCCGAGCTCGCGAAAAAATGTCGCAGCCGTGAGAGGCAGGGGCCAATCCCGTCGAGAGGCCGACGCGGCCAGGCCGCTTCAGCCCATCGCCTCCAGCTCGTCAATCATACCGGCGACGACGCTAAGGCCGCCGTCCCAGAATTTTGGGTCCTTGGCATTGAGACCGAACGGGCGCAGCAGCTCGGAATAATGCTTTGTGCCGCCGGCAGCGAGCATGTCGAGATAGCGCTCGGCAAAGCCCCCGGCGGCATTCTCGTAGACCGCATAGAGCGAATTCACGAGGCAATCGCCGAAGGCATAGGCGTAGACATAGAACGGCGAATGGATGAAGTGCGGGATGTACATCCAGTAGTTCTCATAGCCCGCCTTGATCTCGATCGCGGGCCCCAAGCTCTCGGCCTGCACCGAAAGCCAGATCTCGCCGAGCCGCGTCGCGGTGAGCTCGCCGTTCTTGCGCTCGCTGTGGACGGCGCGCTCGAAGGAATAGAACGCGATCTGCCGCACCACGGTGTTGATCATGTCCTCGACCTTGCCGGCGAGCAGCGCCTGGCGCTGTTTTGCATTTTTGGTCTGGGCAAGGAGCCGCTTGAAGGTGAGCATCTCGCCGAACACACTCGCGGTCTCGGCCAGCGTCAGCGGTGTCGGCGCCATCAACGCGCCGTTCCTGGCCGCCAGCACCTGGTGCACGCCGTGGCCGAGCTCGTGCGCTAGCGTCATCACGTCGCGCGGCTTGCCCTGATAATTCATCAGCACGTAAGGATGCGCCGACGGCGTGGTCGGATGCGAGAAGGCGCCCGGCGCCTTGCCGGGACGAACCGGGGCATCGATCCAGCGGTCACTGAAGAAGCGCTCGGCGATGTCGGCCATCTCAGGCGAGAAGCCGCGATAGGCCGTCAGCACCATGTTCCTCGCATCGGGCCAAGCGATGGTGTCGGTCGCGGCAAAGGGCAGCGGGGCATTGCGATCCCAATAAGCGAGCCGCTTCTTCTTGAACCAGCGTGCCTTCAGCGCGTAATAACGATGCGACAGTCTTGGATAGGCCGCGCGCACCGAGGCGACCAGCGCATCCACCACCTCGCGCTCGACGCGGTTGTTCAGATGGCGGGAATCCGCGACGTCCTTGAAGCCGCGCCAGCGGTCGGAGATGTCCTTGTCCTTGGCGAGCGTGTTGGTGATGAGCGCGAAGGTGCGCTCATTGGCCTTGAAGGTTTTTGCCAAAGCTTCCGCCGCAGTCTTGCGCTTGGCGCCGTCGCGGTCCTGCAAGAGATTCAGCGTCGGCTCGATCGCGAGCTCCTTAGCCCCGACCTTGAAGCGCAGGCCGGAGATGGTCTGGTCGAACAGCCTGTTCCAGGCCGAATAGCCGGTCTGCGCCTTTTCCAGGAAGAGCTGCTCGAGCTTGTCGTCGAGCTGATACGGCTTCTCCTTGCGGAGATCCTCGATCCAGGGGCGATAATGCGCGAGCTCGGAAGCCTGCATTGCGCGATTCAAAATTTCGTCATCGATCCGGTTGAGCTCGAGCGCGAAGAACAGAAGATGGGTCGAGGCGGCCGTCAGCCGCTCTGACACATCGCCGTAAAACTTTGAAATCTTGGGATCAACGCTGTCGCCGGCATGGACTAGCCCGGCATAGGACCCGAGCCGGCCGGCGAGATCGTCGATCGCCTCATAACGCCGCACGGCCTCCGCGAGCCATTTTCCGCCATCTTCATTTGCTGTCGCTGTCGCGAGCTTGCCCTTGTAGTCGGTCTCGAACGCGACGCAATCGGCATCCATCTTCTCGAGATCGCGCGCCACTTCCGGCGCGGTGATCCCGGAATAGAGATCGGCGAGGTTCCACTCCGGAAGCTTGCCGGCTTTGCTGGCGGCTTTGCCCGAGGACTTTGCTTTGGCGACGGCTTTTTTGGTGTTCGGCTTGCGGAGAACGGACGTGCTGAGAGCGGACTTGGAGCGCGAAGTCATTGTGTTGGAAACCTGTGTTCAACGATCGCAATGGATGGGGTCAGCAAGGTTTAAGAGTGCGTTAATCGGCTTCGGCCAGATTGACCCGATTCGAGACAGATAGTTGTAGCGTGCGGGGATCACCATGGCTGCCAGTATTTTGATTGCCGATGACGACGCCGTCGCGCGCCGCCTGGTCGAGAACATGGTGCAGAAATGCGGCTATGAAACGATCATCGTCGATTCCGGCGATGCCGCGCTCGCCGCCCTCACCGCGCCCGACGCACCGGCGGTCGACGCCGTCATCCTCGATCTCGTCATGCCCGGCCTCGACGGCATGGGCGTCCTGGCAAAAATCCGCGAGGCGGGCCTCAGCGTACCCGTCATCGTCCAGACCGCGCATGGCGGCATCGACAACGTGATCTCGGCGATGCGCGCAGGTGCGGCCGACTTCGTGGTCAAGCCGGTCGGCATGGAGCGGCTCCAGGTCTCCTTGCGCAACGCGCTCAACGCGTCCGCGCTCAAGGGCGAATTGCAGCGCATCCGGCACAGCCGCGAGGGCCGGCTGACGTTTTCCGACATCATCACGCGCAGCGACGCGATGGCGCATGTGATGCGCGCCGCGCAGAAGGCGGCAAACTCTTCGATCCCCGTCCTGATCGAAGGCGATTCCGGCGTCGGCAAGGAGATGTTCGCCCGCGCCATCCATGGCAGCGGCGAGCGCAAGGCAAAGCCGTTCGTCGCGGTCAATTGCGGCGCGATCCCCGACAATCTCGTCGAGTCGATCCTGTTCGGTCATGAGAAAGGCGCCTTCACCGGCGCGACCGAACGGCACGCCGGCAAATTCGTCGAGGCCCATGGCGGCACGCTGTTTCTGGACGAGGTCAGCGAGCTGCCGCTGACCGCGCAGGTCAAGCTGTTGCGCGCGCTCCAGGAGGGCGCAGTCGAGGCCGTCGGCGGACGCAAGCCGGAGAAGGTCGACGTCCGCATCATCTCCGCGACCAACCGCAAGCTCCTGGATCGGGTGAAGCAGGGCCACTTTCGCGAGGACCTGTTCTACCGCCTTCACGTGCTGCCGCTGACGATTCCAAGTCTGCGCGCGCGGCGCGAGGACATCCCGCATCTCTTGCGGCATTTCCTGGCGCGGTTCGCCGCCGAGGAGAATCGCCCGATCACTGGCATCAGCGGCGAGGCTATGGCGCATCTCTCGACGCTCGACTGGCCCGGCAACATCCGCCAGCTCGAGAACGCGGTCTATCGCGCGGTGGTCATGAGCGAGGGTGATCAGCTCGGCCTGGACGATTTCCCGCTGCTTGGCGGGCCCCCGCATCAGATGAGCGACGCTGCGACCGCGCCGCTGATCCTGGAGCCACTCGCGTCAATGGCCCCCGCGATGATCTCTGGTAACGAAATACCGATCGCTCCATTGGCCACCGCCGGGTCGCTCGCGATGCTGACCAGCACCGGAGAAGTACGGCCTCTGGAGGAAATGGAGAACGAAATCATTCGCTTCGCGATCTCGCATTATCGCGGGCAGATGTCGGAGGTCGCACGCCGCCTCAAAATTGGCCGTTCCACGCTTTACCGCAAACTCGACGAAGCCGGCGTCCAAGGACATGGCGGCAAAAGCGGTGAGGAGACGCACTGAGCAGGGCTCGCGGAACGACGTTCCCTCTATTGCCCAAGCGGGGCGCAAGTCCTTCGCATTGCGGACGATTTGAACCGTGACCGGGAAGTGACAGACAAAGGGAAAAGCGCGTGGCAGAGGCGCACAATCCGTTGCCAAGGGGTCTCCTTGAAGTCAGTTTGTCGTGAGTTGTCCCGGGTCGCGCTGGCTGCAAAAACGGGGCCTGTATATCGTCTGCGTAAGAATCGCTGCGTGCAGGCGTGCAACTTTCGAGAAGCCGGCGCGATTGGCCGAAGCTGTTAGACGATAACGAATCTGTTCCGCGAATCTGTTTCATGGGGACAGTTCACCCGAGGGGCGTGACACGATGCGAGACTGTTTGAACAACCGTGCAGGCTTTGACCGCGTGCTGATGACGGTCGCGGCGACCTTCCTCACGGTCTCGGCCACTTCGGCGCTGGCCCAGGACCAGGCGCGCAGCAGCGCCGCGGAGCTCGCGATCGAAGCCGCGATCCCGCGCCCCGAACCGGCCAACGTCCCGCCACCGACAGCCGCCGACATCAAGCTCGATACCACGGCCACGGTGCAGGAGCCGACCAAGGACGCAAGCAGCAAGGAGCCCGTGAAGGCGGAAGCCGCACCGGCGCCTGAGAATGTCGAAGCCAAGCCTTCCGCAGCCGAGCCTTCCGAAGCCAAGCCTTCCGACGTCGCCACGACGCCCGCCACTGAGGCGCCGAAGAGCGAGACCGCGAAGACCGAGCCTGCCAAAACTGAAGCTGCCAAGACTGAAGCTGCCAAGACTGAGCCTTCCAAGACTGAACCGGCAAAGACCGAAGCTGCGACCGCGCCGGCCGCTCCCGCTGCGCCCGCGACCGCTGCAGTGCCGGCCGAGCCGCCGAAGGATGTCGCGAAGGAGCCGGCCGCCGAGCCGGTGAAGGCCGCGAGCAACGTTCCCGCTGCCGACCAGCCGGTTGCCGACAAGATCAAGGACGTGCTCGGTGCCAAGAGCTCGCGTTATTTCGATCGCAAGAATGAGCGCGCTGCCGTCGAGAAGTTTTACGGCGCACGCGACTTCGCGCCAGTCTGGACGCAAGGCGGCAGCCTCAGCGCTTCGGCGAAGGGCGTGATCGCACGACTGAAGGATGCCGCGTCCGACGGCCTCAACGCCGCCGACTATCCGGTGCCGGATTTCGCGGCAGCCACCACGCCCGATGCGCTCGCCGAAGCCGAGCTCAAGCTCACCGCCAGCATGCTGGACTATGCGCGCCAGGCGCAGAGCGGCCGCATGCACTGGTCGCAGGTCAGCGCCGATATCCTTTATCCCGAGCATCCGGTCGACCCGAGCGAGGTGCTGGCCAAGGTCACGACCGCGACTGATGCGTCCGCGGCGCTCGACAGCTACAACCCGCCGCAGAAGCTCTACAAGGAGCTCAAGGCGAAGCTCGCCCAGCTCCGCGGCCAGGGCGAAGGCCCGGTGATCGAGATCACCGACGGGCCGGCGCTGAAGTACACGCCGGCGCGCGGCAAGAAGCAGGCGGAAGTGGTCGTACAGGATCCGCGCGTGCCGCAGCTCCGCGCCAAGCTCGGCATCACCGAAAACGCCAACGACGACCACTATGACGCAACGGTTGCGGAAGCCGTGCGGAAATTCCAGGACGGCGCCGAGATGAAAGCGACCGGCGTGCTCGACGCGCCGACCGTAAGGGCGCTGAACAGCCCGAAGCGCGACAAGCAGATCGATACCGTGCTCGTGAACATGGAGCGCTGGCGCTGGCTGCCGCGCGACCTCGGCGCACCGTCTCTCGGCGATGCCTATGTCATCCTCAACATTCCCGACTACACGCTGAAGGTGATGCAGCGCGGCCAGCAGGTCTGGACCACACGCGTGGTCACGGGCAAGCCGGGCACGCACGCCACCCCGCTGCTCAGCGAGACGATGAAGTACATCACAGTCAATCCGACCTGGAATGTGCCGCCGTCGATCGTCTACAACGAATATCTGCCGGCGCTGCAGCAGGACCCGACCGTGCTCCAGCGCATGGGACTGCGCCTCGAGCAGAACCGCGACGGCTCCGTGCACATCTCGCAGCCGCCGGGTGAAGCCAACGCGCTCGGCCGCGTCCGCTTCAACTTCCCGAACAAGTTCCTGGTCTATCAGCACGACACGCCGGACAAGTACCTGTTCGCCAAGGAAGAGCGCGCCTTCAGCCATGGCTGCATGCGGGTGCAGAACCCGGATCAGTACGCCTCAGTGCTCCTCAACATCACCATGCCGAACGAGCACTACACGCCGGAGCGGATCCGCGGCATGTACGGCTCGAGCGAGATCGACCTGAAATTCCCCACCCCGATCCCCGTCAACATCACCTACCAGACTGCGTTCGTGGACGACGGCGGCAAGCTGCAATTCCGCAGGGACGTGTATGGCCGCGATGCGACGATGCTCAGCATCCTGAAGAACGGCCGCGGCAAGGACCTCGAGAACGTCGTCGCGCATTCCCAGCCAAGCTACTCGCGGCCAGCCACGACCCTGCCCTCTGGCGTCGCGGTAGCCAATAGTGGCTTCGGCGGCGGCTTCTCCTCGTCGGGTCCGTCGTTCTTGGAGCGGCTGTTCGGCGCGCCGACCCCGCCGCCGGCTCCGGTCGGCCGGCGCCAGCAGCGCGTCTTTACCCGCTGATCGTCTCAGCGGACTCGCGTCGAAAGAACAGATTCATCAATAAAATCAGCGATCCCGTCCCCGACGGGATCGCTTAACGTTAACCATTGTCCACCAGAGCCGCCGCTGGGGGCGTTTTTTCGCCACACTCGACCGGTTAGGTCTGTATCCTGACTTGGGTTTTCGGCTTGGGTTTTCGACTTGCTTGGAATCCCTCTCGGGATTTCGTTGGGGTTGGGGGCGGGAAGGTAAACCTCAAATTAACCTTCTCGCTTTAAGAAAGCGTTCATCCTCTTTCGCGCGCTAGCGGGGTTGGCGGGAGAGTCCATTTGAACGCTCGTCGACTGGGTGGGCTCATTCGTGCTGGCTGGTTTCGCACGCCAATTCGTTGCGGTGTCGTTGTCCCATGCGGGAGTCAGGGCCGGATCCCGGATCGCCCTGGCCTCGCTGCTGTTGCTTGCCGGCGCCAGCTCCGTTCACGACGCGACCGCGTTGAACGAGACCCGCACCCTCTCCTTCCACCACACCCATTCCGGCGAAGACCTCACCGTCACCTTCAAGCGCGACGGGCGCTATGACGAGGCCGCGCTGAAGCAGCTCAATCACTATCTCCGTGACTGGCGCAGCCAGGACGAGACGGTGATGGACCGCCACCTCTTCGATATCCTCTGGGAGGTCTATCGCGACGTCGACGGCAAGCAGCCGATTCAGATCGTCTCGTCCTATCGCTCCCCCGCCACCAACGCCATGCTCCGCCGTCGCTCATCAGGTGTGGCGCGCTTCAGCCAGCACATGCTGGGCCATGCGATGGACTTCTACATTCCGGGCGTACCGCTGGAGCAGATCCGCTTCGCAGGACTCCGCCTGCAACGCGGCGGTGTCGGCTTCTACCCGACCTCCGGCTCGCCTTTCGTGCATCTGGACACCGGCAGCATCCGGCACTGGCCGCGCATGACGCATGACCAGCTCGCCCGTGTCTTCCCGGACGGCCGCACCGTGCACCTGCCGACCGATGGCACGCCGCTGAAAGGCTATGAGCTCGCCAAGGCCGATATCGAGCGGCGCGGCAATGGCGATGACGCCGCGACGATCGGCAAGCCGAGCTTCCTGGCGGCGCTCTTCAAAGGCAAATCGGCCCCCGCCAGCGACGAGGATGACGAGGGCGCGCCGGCCGTCAGTGCTAAACCGGCGGTACCGACCGTGGTTGCGGCAGCCGCGCCTGCCAAGACCGCCGAGAAGCCCACCGATCCAGTGCCGACGCCGCGCGCCAAGCCGCAAGTTGCGGCCGCGATCCAGCTTGCCGCGGCCGACATGCAGGTCGTGCAGCCTCCCAAGCCGAAGCCTGCTTCCGCCGCCGACAGATCGGCTGAGGCCAAATCAACTGAAGCGAAGCCGCAGACGCCCGCCGACATCATCAACGCCCGCGGTTTCTGGGATGCGCCGGCGGCTCCGCAGCAGGCTACGCCGGCCCAGGTCGCGGCGCTCAGGGCACGCCAGGCACTGGCCTCGGCGACCGATCCGCAGGCGACCGCAAGCGTTTCTTTCTCGGCCTACCAGGCGCTTGCCTATGCGCCGGCCGCCGCCTCGCCCGTCGACCATGCCAACGTCGTCGCCGCCTCCGCGCCGGTCCCGCGCGCAGCCCGTCCGCTTGCTGCGACTCGCAGCCTGGCCCAGGCCACCGAGATCAACACCGTCGTTGTGAAGGGCGCCCAGGGCATGGTCGCGACCTCGACGCGACTCTCCGCCGCCAAGGGCGAGAGCATGTGGCTCAAGATCGTGATGCTGGCGCCGAGCGCCAGCCGCGCGATGTCGGTGACGCTGATGGGCGATATCGACATGACCGCGATGCGGGCCTATTTCGTCAAGCCGCAGGCGGTTATCGCAATGGGCTTCACCGATGATCCGATGCAGGGCATGTCCTGCGACAGCTTCTCGGGCTCGGCGACCACCAAGCTCGAGACGACGTCCTTCGTGGTCCGCACCGCAGCATTGCGCTAACGGCCCTTCCCTTCACATCGTGCCGTAGCCTGGATGGAGCGCAGCGCAATCCGGGTATCTTGCCGTGTACGCGAATCCCGGATTTCGCTGCGCTCCATCCGGGCTACAAGCTTATTTCCTGCTCCGGCGGTCGAGGTGATACGTCAGCGCCAGCGACAGGCAGACCGCGAGCGGCTGCTTCGCCAGCTTGCCCGACACCGGCAACAGCAGCGCCCGGTTCTGCCGGTATTCGAACGCGTCGGGAAAGCGCTCGCGAAAACTGTCGATCAGCGTTGTCTTGCAGTTGAACAGCACGGCTGCGTACGTCTCGGAGTCCTTCACGCGACCGAGCCGGATGGTGCTGCCGCTTCCGGTCTGTGCGGTGAGATAGGCCGGCTCGCCCCATTTCAACGTCTCAGTCAGCGCGCCGACGTCGTCATGTGCCCCGGCGGTCGCGAAGATCAGCTCGCGTACATCGAGAAGACGCCGGCGGATCTGCAACGGAAAGGCCTCGAAGGCTCGGCCCACCTCGCGCGGCAATGGTGGCTCAGTCACGCTCTCCCCCTTGATGGATCAGGCCGGCAGGCCGGCGCCGCGAAGGCCCGTCTCGTAGCGCTGCCGGTCGACCTCGCGCTTATAGTGCTGGGTGGAGAGGTGATTGGCTACCGAAAATGCAGGCTCACGCTTGAGAACCTCGGCCGCGTGAGCGCCGGCCGCAACCGCGTTGCCCATCTGCGCGAAGATCGCGGCGAGGAACGCGTGATGGGCGTGATCGGGCCGTGTGATCCGTGAGAAGGCTTCGGCGGCGTCGGCGTATTTCTCGGCACAGTAATAGGCGCGCCCGAGATGACTCCAGAAGCGTTCGGGGTGACAGGGGTTGAGCCGCATCGCCTTCTTGATCCAGTCGATGCCTTCCTCCGGCCGGCCGAGCCAGGTCAGCAGCTCACCCTGCTGCACTACCACGAGATCATAGTTCGGGTTGAGTGCGAGCGCCCGCTCCTGATGGTAGGCGGCCCTGTCATGGTCGTCGCGGTTCAGATTGAGCGCGGCGAGGATGCGGTGGACGTCGCTGTCATTGTCGTCGAGGGCCAGCGCGGTCTCCAGCTCCGAAGCCACCTGCCGGAAAGTCGCGTCGCGATCCTCACACCAGCTATAGACCCAGGTCTGGCCTAACACGCACGCCTTCCAGGCGTGTGCGTGGGCGTAGTTCGCATCGAGCGAAAGCGCCCGGTCGAGCAAGCGCTGCGCCTGCGCATTGTCGTCGCGGTTCGAGCGGTGGTGCAGGATCTTGGCGGCCAGCACGCATTCATAGGCCGCCATGTTGTCGGTCGGCTTGCGTTTCGCGCGATCGTGGCTCGCCGCCTCGACGCGGCCGGGCAGCGTCGAGGCGATCGCGCGGGTCATCTCATCCTGGATCGCGAAGATATCCTCGAGTTCGCGGTCATAGCGATCGGCCCAGATGTGCCGGTCGGTCTCCGCGTCGATCAGCTGCACGGTGACGCGCACGCGCCCTCCCGCCTTTCGCACGCTCCCTTCGACGACATAGTCGACGCCGAACTCGCGGGCGACGTCCTGCACCTTCACCGCTTTGCCCTTGTACACGAAGGCCGAGTTGCGGGAGATCACCAGCAGATCGTGGAAGCGCGACAGCTCGGTGATGATGTCCTCGGTCAGCCCATCGGCAAAGAACTCCTGCTCCGGATCCCCGCTCATGTTGGCGAAGGGCAGCACGGCGATCGAAGGTTTCCTGGAAATGCCCGCCGCGGGCGCGGCGTCCGTCGCCCCGTCCGGCGCGCCCGCCATCTCCTCGTTCAGCCGGACGCGGAAGACGCGGATGGGTCGCGCGATGTTCTTGACGTTCTGCTCGCCCAGATCGTCGAAGTCGACGCCATCGAGACGCTGGCCGAGTTGGTCGCGAACCGCGCTCGAGATACAGATGCCGCCAGGCTCGGCCAGCGCCTCCAGCCGCGCCGCGACGTTGACGCCATCGCCGAAGATGTCGTTCTGGTCGACGATCACGTCGCCCAGATTGATGCCGATGCGAAACTGTATCCACCGTCCGGGCGCAACGTCGGCATTGCGCCGACCCATGCGGCGCTGAATCTCGGCCGCACACAGCACGGCATCGACGACGCTGTGGAATTCGACGAGCAGGCCGTCGCCCGTGGTCTTGATGATGCGTCCGCGATTGCGGCTGATGACCGGATCGATGAGCTCGATCCGGTGGGTCTTGAGGCGCGCAAGCGTTCCAGCCTCGTCGGCCTCCATGAGCCGACTAAAGCCGACCATGTCAGCGGCGAAGACCGCGGCGAGCCGGCGCTCTGGTCCAGGCGCATCCATGACTCGGTCCCTTCACCGAGCAGCTTAGCAGAGAAGCGGATTTTGCCTAGGTTTGGTGCGCCGCGATCGAAAGGCCGAAGCGGCCCGTCAGAGCATTCCGAGCGCCTGCATATACGTCTCGAGGATCGTTTCGGCCTCGGCGCGCTCATTGGGATCCTGCTTGCGCATCCGCACGATGGTGCGCAGCGCCTTCACGTCGAAGCCGTTGCCCTTGCTCTCGGCATAGACGTCGCGGATGTCGTCGGAGATCGCCTTCTTCTCTTCCTCCAGCCGCTCGATGCGTTCGATGATGGAGCGGAGCTGATCTTTGGCGAATTTCGTGGCGGGCGCTTCTTCGTCGACGGCGGTGGCAATGGCCATCTCGTACTCCTGATGGAACTGGCAAGGTGAGATAACGCCGGCGTCCTAGCACCGCGCGTGCTGGTTTGACCCTTAGGTTTGGCAGCCGTTACGTCAAGGCACCATCGCGCCCGTCCACAGCGCACCCACATCTTCGTGCCGCGGGGGTCAAAAACCGGTTGTGCTGCGAACGATTCGGTCCCTCGAGTCGGAGGTCAATGCCCGGGATGGACCTTCTTCATGGCCTCGAGCTGCTCTGGCGTGGCCGTGCCCTGGTACTTCGCCTTCCAGGTCTCATAGGGCATGCCGTAGACCGCTTCGCGGCTCTCGTCCTTGCTGAGAGGTACCCCTTGGGCGTCAGCGGCGTCCTTGAGCCAGTTCGACAGGCAATTGCGGCAGAAGCCGGCGAGATTCATCAGATCGATGTTCTGGACGTCGGTCCGCGTCTTCAGATGCTCGACCAGGCGCCGGAAGGCCGCTGCCTCGAGCTCTGTTCTGGTTTTGTCGTCGATTGCCATGACGATGACCTCACTGTCCGGACAGATCCTTACGGGACCAAAGCGCGACGAGATTGGGATGAATCGTCATCGCGCTTTAGGCTATTGTTTGAGCATGATCTTTTCGGAGAAGCGCTGTGCACTTTTCCCGGATCATGCTTTAGGTAGGCCTTTGTCACAGATTTTGCCATATCCCGGTGCAAACGGGTCCCTTGGACGGTCCTTGGGCAGTTCCCGCGCTCTACGCCAAATCGTCAATGATCTGATATAGCTTCCCGCGACTATGATCGCCGAATCTCCCGCCTTCCAACGCCTCTCCACATGGCTCGTCCGCCTCGCCCCGGCGCTGGCGATCGCCTTGCTGTGCTTGTCCGCGAGCCCCGCCTCGGCCGACTTCCGCCTCTGCAACAACACCTCGAGCCGGGTCGGGATCGCGCTCGGCTACAAGGACGCGGACGGCTGGACGACGGAGGGCTGGTGGAACATCTCGTCCCGCGCCTGCGAGACGCTGCTGCGGGGCACGCTGGTCGCCCGCTACTACTATATCTACGCGATCGACTACGACCGCGGCGGTGAATGGTCGGGCCAGGCCTTCATGTGCTCGCGAGACAAGGAATTCACCATCCGCGGCACCGAGGATTGCCTCGCCCGCGGCTACGACCGGACCGGCTATTTCGAGGTCGATACCGGCGAGCAGCGCGCCTGGACGGTGCAGCTGACCGACGCCAACGAGCAGCCCTCGCAGCAGCGGGTACCTGGTCTGCCGGGCCCGGTTGGCCCGGGTGGTGGCGTTCCGGGTTTGCCCAATAGCCCGCCGGGTGCTACGCCCCCGGGCTCGCCTGGCCTTGCGCCAGCACCCCCGCCCCCGCCTGGAAATAAGCCATGAGGCGACTTCGCCGTATCAAGATTCTCGCGACCCTGGGACCTGCCTCTTCGGACCTCGCGACGATCCGCCGCCTGTTCGAGGCCGGTGCCGACATCTTTCGCATCAACATGAGCCACACCCCGCACGACAAGATGCGGGAGCTGGTGGCGACAATCCGTAACGTCGAGTCCAGCTACGGGCGGCCGATCGGCATCCTTGTCGACCTCCAGGGGCCGAAGCTCCGGCTCGGCTCTTTCGCCGAGGGGGCCGTGCAGCTCCAGAACGGGCAGACCTTCACGCTGGACTCCGACAAGGCGCCGGGCGACACGACCCGCGTCTACCTTCCACATCCGGAGATCCTCGCCGCTCTCCGGCCCGGCCATGCACTCTTGCTCGATGACGGCAAGGTGCGGCTGATCGCGGAGCAAACCACGAAAGAGCATGCCGTGACGCGTGTCGTGGTCGGCGGCAAGATGTCGGACCGCAAGGGCGTCAGCCTGCCCGATACCGACCTGCCGGTCTCGGCAATGACGCCGAAGGATCGCGCCGATCTCGAGGCTGCGGTGACCACTGGCATCGATTGGATCGCGCTGTCCTTCGTGCAGCGCGCCGACGACGTCATTGAAGCCAAGAAGATGATCCGCGGCCGTGCCGCCGTGATGGCCAAGATCGAGAAGCCGCAGGCGATCGATCGCCTCGCCGACATCATCGAGGCCTCCGACGCGCTGATGGTGGCGCGCGGCGATCTCGGCGTCGAGTTGCCGCTGGAGCGCGTGCCGAGCCTTCAGAAGCAGATGACGCGAATGGCACGCAGCGCCGGCAAGCCGGTGGTGATCGCCACCCAGATGCTGGAATCGATGATCCAGGCGCCGGTGCCGACCCGCGCTGAAGTCTCCGACGTCGCGACCGCCGTCTATGAGGGCGCCGACGCCATCATGCTGTCGGCCGAATCGGCTGCTGGCAAGTTCCCGGTCGAAGCGGTCTCGACCATGAATCGCATCGGCGAGGAGGTCGAACGTGACCCGACCTATCGATCCGTGATCATGGCCCAGCGGCCGGACCCCGAAGCGACAGTAGGCGATGCGGTTGCGGACGCCGCGCGCGTGATGGCCGATACGCTCGACCTGCCGGCGCTGATCTGCTGGACCAGCTCCGGCTCGACCGCGATCCGGGTGGCGCGCGAACGTCCAAAGGCGCCGATCGTCGC
Source organism: Bradyrhizobium sp. UFLA05-109 (assembly GCF_054185165.1). Taxonomy (NCBI): domain Bacteria; kingdom Pseudomonadati; phylum Pseudomonadota; class Alphaproteobacteria; order Hyphomicrobiales; family Nitrobacteraceae; genus Bradyrhizobium; species Bradyrhizobium sp. UFLA05-109. The sequence goes on from NZ_JBBIAR010000009.1 coordinate 180,232, forward strand.
GATCACGCCGAACATGACGACGGGACGCAAGCTCGCGGTGGTCTGGGGCGTGCATTGCGTAGTGGCGGAAGACGCGCGCGACCAGGACGACATGGTCAACCGCGCCGGCCAGATCGCATTTCGCGATGGCTTTGTCCGCGCCGGCCAGCGCGTGATCATCGTCGCCGGCGTGCCGCTCGGCATTCCCGGCACCACCAATATGGTGCGGATCGCCTCCGTCGGCCCCGAGGGCGACGCCAATATCTGACGTCAGTCATTCCGGGGCGCGCGCAGCGCGAACCCGGAATCTCGCGCCGCAATCTCTAGATTCCGGGTTCGTCCGCGCTTTGCGCGGCCGTCCCGGAATGACGTACCAACTTAAGCCCCCACCAACGCCTTCGCCGGTAACACCGTCTGCTGCACCACAAGGCCGCGGGCGCGGGCATCCATGACGCCGACCGCACGCAGCGCCAGCAGCGTGACCGTCTGCACGGCGTCGCGCAGCTTGACCGGATCCTCCAGATTGTCGGGTGCGAGCGGCCCGACCAAGGCCTCATGCAGCGCGCCGAGCAGCGCCGTTGCCGCCAGCGCAGTATCCTGCGCCGGCAGATGGCCGGCACGCACGGCGGCGTCGATCCGGGACGCGATTTCGCCCGCAATCTCGCGCCGGCTCGCAAGCCTGGAGGCACTGACATCGACGTCGACGGGCTCGGCTAGAATGCCCCAGGCGAGCTTGCGCTGGGAAAGGGTGTGCACCGCAACCGTGGTGACGGCCGCCGCCAGCGCCGAGGACGGACCGGGCGCGGCGTCAGCCGCCCGGCGGATCGCGGCGAGCTCGTCACGCGACACTTCGGCAATCAGTTCAGAGATCAGATCGGCTTTGGACGGGAAATAGCGGTAGACCGTTCCCGCCGCGACATTGGCCCTGATCGCGACCGGGGCGATCTGCACCGCGACCATGCCGCCTTCCGCCGCCGCCTCCCGCGCCGCCGCCAGAATGGCGCTGCGCCGGGCGGCTAGGCGTTTTACCACTTGATGGGTCCGCCGGTAAACCATGGCGCGCTTCCTGTCCCACGCGCCTGGCCGCGCGTATCGGCCGAACGCTTCTTCACTGTTTTCGCCGCAAATCGCCCGCAAGAACTGAACAACTATTCAGAGCGGATGACAAGACCTCAAATGCGCGAGGCTGATCTGTCAACGCAGGGCGAGGCTTGGGACGAGGCTTGCGACGAGGCCTGGGACGAGGCGAGGCCGGGCCGGGACGCCTGCAGCTCACGCCAATCGGCGAGCGCGCGGGCGACGATGAGCGCGGCGACGATCAGTGTCGCCACAAGCCCGACCGGAATTTTCAGAAACGGGAAGCTCGCAAGCAGCGCAAGCACGAAGCCGAGCGCACAGGGCTCGTAAGCACGGAAGCCATCATCGTATCCAGCGCGCACAAGCCAGGCGACGGGAATGGCCAGCACCGCGAAGTCATACATGTAGGTATAGGGCGAGCACAGCAGCGTACCGGTCGCAAGCGCAGCTGCCTTCAGCGCGTAAGGCAGCTTGCTGCGCCACATCAGCACGAGCCCGATCGCGACAGCAGAAGCCACCACCACCTGCAACGCCCAACCGAGCGTCTCGCTACCGCCAAGACAGCGCACCATCGCGAACACGCTCTGGAGCCTCAGCCATGATTCCGACCCCTCAGATAAAACCGCCTTCGAGATCATCGGCATCCAATGGAAGGAGACAACCCAACTCTCGACGCCGAACACGAGCATCGACGCGAGCGCAACGCCCAGCGCAGTGATGGCCGCCGAGACGAAGACTTTCCATTCTCCGGTCGCCATGAGGACAAGCGGAAACAAGAGCCCGTATTGCGGCTTGTAGGTGAGCAGGCCGAGACAGATTCCAGCAAGCAGCTGATGACGCGGCAATAGATATAGCGTGCCGCCGATCAGGCTGGCGGTCAGAAAGCCGTTCTGACCGATCGCAAGATTGTCGAAGGTCGCCGGAAACGAGATCGCAAGCATGACACCGAAGCTCCGTCCGACGATCGCGCGCATCAGCGCGACATAGGGCAGCATGCTGGCGAAGGCCCAGCCCGCGAAAGCTGCGGCATAAGGAAATTGCGCGAGGAAGGCGGCGACGAACAGGAACGGCGGCGGATAATGCCAGGCGAAATAGCCGGAGAAATCCTGCCCCAGCACGGCGACCTCGACCTGCTTCTGCACCTGCCAGTCCCACGCCTGTATCGCGTGGCCGTCGAGCGCCAGCCTGCCGGCGGCCCACACGTTCACGAAATCGGTGGGGTTACCGAGCCCATTCGCGTCATAGATCCAGGAATGCGAGATATAGGCGAGCGGGAAATGCAGCAGCGTGAGGACGAGCAGTACGAGGCAGACGTTGAACAGCACGGACGGCACCGAGCCTGGCCGCAGGCCTGATGGCGGACTCAAGGCGAGCTCGGCCATGCTGCATTCCTCTCAAGTCGTCGCGCGCAGCGGCTGAAATGAAAGAGCCCCGGAATCCCGGGGCTCTTCGAATTCACGTCGATCGTCCGAACTTACTTCAGGCTGGACGAGATCGAGCCGAACTTGGAGTTCAGCGAGGTGCCGAGGTTATTGACGACGGTGATGATGGCCAGCGCGATGCCGGCGGCGATCAGACCGTATTCAATAGCGGTGGCGCCGGATTCATCCTTCACGAAGCGCGCAACGAGGTTTTTCATAGACTGCTCCCAAGAGTACACAAGGCTACAACAACTAGTCTGGTCTGACCGGCTTCCCAGCGCCGCGCGACCATGGAACCGACCATAGCGACAAAGAATTGCACCGCAGTTAATTCGTCCGCGGAAACATGCAGCGGTTTGCGTGTATTCCGCGATGGTAAACCGAAATTGAAAACAACCAGTTAAATCGTCGGGAAACATGCTGGCCACATTCGCGCCGGTTTACTCGAAGTTATGACCGTCATGGTCCAATGCCGCCCGCTAAAGCGCGATGAATCCTCATCGCGCTTTGGGTTCTTGTTTGAGCATGACCTTTTCGGAAAACCGCTTCACACTTTTCCGGATCATGCTTTGGAAGCCGGCAGGATCAACGTCCGGCAGAACGACGAGGCGGAATGTCCCTCTCCTTTACCTACGGCATGGCGATGCAGAGCCGCGCGCGAGTCCTGGTGCCGCTTTGCCTCGGCGCGGGCGCATATCTCTGCTTCCTCTTTATCGGCGACACGCTGCTCCAGGATTCCGACTCGTTCTGGCAGATCAAGATCGGGCAATGGATCCTCGATCATCGCGCGCTGCCCTATACGGACATCTACTCCTTCACGCGGACAGGCCAACCCTGGATCTCTACCTCGTGGCTGTCGCAAGTCGCGTTCGCGAGCTCCTATGTGCAATGGGGCTGGGCGGGACCGGTGATCCTCACGACGGTTGCGATCGCGCTCACTGTCGCAATCTTCGTCTACCTGCTCGACGCGCATCTCGAGCTTCCGCGATCGGTGCTGTTTGCGATGCTGGCGCTGCTTTTGTCGCTGCACCACCTTCTGGCGCGTCCGCACATCCTGGCGCTGCCCGTCATGGTGCTGTGGGCTGGCGCGTTGATGGCGGCTGCCGATCGCCGGAGCGCGCCGTCATGGCTCTGGCTGCCATTGATGGCGTTGTGGGCGAACCTGCATGGCGGCTTCGTTCTTGGTCTGGCGTTGATCGGTCCGATCGCGCTCGAGGCGGTCGAGCATGCCGAGAAAGGACGACGACTTCAGCTATTCCTGCGCTGGGTGCTGTTCGGCATCGCCGCGCTGATCGCAAGCTGCGCCACGCCTTATGGCTGGCGGACGCTATGGGGCGCGACCAACATCCTCAACCTCGGCGAACTGCTGACGGTGATCTTCGAGTGGATGCCGGCGAATTTCGCCTCGTTCTCTGCGTTCGAAGGCGCGCTGCTCGGCCTTATCGCCATCGGCTTCTATCGCGGCCTCGTGCTCTCGGCGCCGCGAATTTTCCTGATCCTATTCCTGACCTGGAGCGCGCTGACGCATGTCAGGAGCATCGAGGCATTTGCGTTCCTGGTACCGCTGGTGCTGGCAAAGCCGCTCGGGCAATTATCGCCGCGCCCCACGCCGGACTCCGGCAATGACGAAATCTGGCCGGCCCGCTACGTCACTGTAATGGGCGCGCTGATGATCGTGGCGGCTGGCTGGACCTCGACGGCGATCTATATGGGACATCACCGCTTCGCGTTCACGATGTTTCAGACGCCCGTCGCCGCGGTCAACCTGCTCGAGCAACGCAAGGCGCAGCGGATCTTCAACGCCTACCAGTTCGGCGGCTATCTGATCTCGCGCGACGTCCCGGTCTTCGTCGACGGCCGCGCCGAACTCTATGGCGAGAAATTCGTGATGGATTTCTTCAAAGCGACCGAGGGCAAGCAGCCCGAGCTTCTGCCGCGCCTGCTCGACGAATACAAGATCGACACGACGCTGCTGGTTGCCGATGCCCCAGGCCCGCAGATCCTCGATCACCTCAAGGGCTGGAAGCGGATCTACGCGGACGACATCGCGGTGATCCATGTGCGGGAGAGCGCGGAAGATGGGGCGGTAACGCCGCCGAAGTGACGGCGCGGCTCAGGGGCGTGGCCTTGTGAATGGGCGGGGCACGAGGCGGGCCTGAGCTGGCATTCCGGCCATTTTGCCGTTTGGCCCGAAGCAGTAATTAGCGTTGCGCGATCAACAGGCCCATCATGCGCTCCGGACGGCTTCGTCAGCTCCCCTATTTGGTTCACACCAACAGAGAACTTGGCCTGATGCTGAGGGGCGCCAAGCCGCTCGCATATTTCATGGATGTCGTCGGTCGCGAGCCAGACATCTGTGTTCGATATTGGCGGATGTTCGACAGGCACGTTGCTGTAGGCCGCCTAATAAGACGCGAAGCGATTGAAGCATGCCCTGACCTGCCGCAGCTCGAATATCGGAGGCTGTTCTACGCCTTGCCGGGCCACGAATGGCGGGTTGATGCCATGCTTACGCTCCTGAACGAACCGGGAGCTTGGAACAACGACCGCGAGCGGCGCTTTGGCGAGTTGCTTGGCTACGAGAGGTGGCAGATCGACTACTGGCTGACGCATCGTCCCCCGCGCGCGGACGCTTAGTTTGTTGTCGGCCTCGAGCAGACATCGACGGTCTTTCTGCGAATCTCAGTTTGTAGGGTGGGCAAAGCGCGAGCGTGCCCACCGCTTCTGTCGCTATTGCCGAGAGATGGTGGGCACGGCGCGTGCGCGCCTTTGCCCACCCTACCCTGGCTCGCAATTGTGCATGTTCATTAATTCGGTGATCGAATCCAGCCCGGCAGGGAGGGTTCGATGCGCGACAATAGCTTCGATCGGA